>JABFYB010000172.1 GCA_013361475.1 Hamadaea sp. | reverse complement strand
CGCCGCGACCGCCGCGAGCGCGTCGGCTGGTTCCTGGGGTACGGGTACGTCTTCTGCCGGCATGCAAGCAACCGTAGTTGACTAATTGACGATAGTCAACCACGGTTGCTTAAGTGCGCGTCAGCCCCCTGAGGCGTCCGGCCAGTGGCCGGTCACCCAGCGGCTGTCGTCGCCGGTCAGGAACGCCACCGCCCCGGCCAAGTCCGCGGGGGTGCCCACGCGGCCCAGGGGAGACAGTGACGACAGCCAGGCCAGGTCGATCACGTCGAGGTCGAGCCAGTCGATCGCGGTCAGCTCGCGCTCCACCCACGCGGCGAGCGGGTCGGCCAGTCTGGGCCCGCGTACGCTTCCGATCACCACGGCGACCCGAAGGCGGCTGCCGGTGTTGTCTTCTGTCATGGCACCGACGCTAGGAGTTCGCCCATAGGCGAACCCAGGTCGGCGGGTGATCAGCGGTCGTCGCGCGGGCCTCGCCGGGCGAGGCTCCGGGCCTGCCCGGTGTGCAGATCGCTCACCCACTCCCAGCCGGGCTTGGCCGAGGGGCCGATCCGCGGGTCGCTGACCTCCCGATGGTCACGCAGGGCCTGTACGTACGCCCGATCCAGGTCGATCTGCGCGCGCAGCCGATCGGCTCCGCCGACGGACCCGTGACCCGGAACGAAGGCATCGACGTCGCCTGCCACGCCTTCGAACAGGCGCAACGCGGCGAGGTAGTCCTCGATCGGGTCGGCGGCGCTCAGATCGAGCATCGGAACCAGGACGTCGGAGAGCATGTCGCCGGCGACGAGAACCCCGTGCTCCTCGACCAGCAGCGCCGCGTGGCCCGCGGCATGTGCCTGATGCTCGATGACCCGGACCTCGGGGCCGTCCCATGGGATCCGCGTAGTGCCGGCAGGCAGAGCGGTGATGAGGCCGAACAGGTCCAGCGGGGTCTCCTCGGCGATCTCCGGCGGCAGCCCCTCGGCGACGTGGGCCTTCCACTCCGGGTTCGCCAGCAGATCGCGCATGGCGGCCGCGCAGCGGGCCGTACCGTAACGGGGCGCTTCGCCGAACTCGGCGTGCCAGAGCACGTGATCCCAGTCGGGATGCGTCGCGAAGCCCGCCACGACGGGCCGGCCCGACGTGCGAAGGTCGTCCGCGATGGTGAGCATTTCGTGGTCCGTGATCCCGGGGTCGACGATCAGCACGCCGGCCGGGCCTTCCACGATGACGGTGTTGTTCTGGAGCAATTCGCTCTGGTGGGTGAGTACCCCCTTCGCGATGCGCCTCAGCACGAGGTCGCCTCCTTCGCGTCCCGGACGGCGTAGCGGTGCATCGTGACGCCGTGCTCGAACGATCGCTGGTCGAGCAGGTCGAGGTCGATCGGCACGTCGTAGTCGTCGAACAGCGGCCTGCCGAAGCCGAGGATCGCCGGGTGGGTCCAGAGCAGCAGCTCGTCGAGCAGCCCCGCCCGGAGCAGCTGCGTCGCGAGCGCCGCGCCGCCCACGCTGATACCGCCGTCGGTCCCGGCCCGCAGGGCGGCGAGTTGCTCGATCGCGTCGTCTCCCCCGATGATCCGGGTGTTGTGATCGGCACTGCGGCGCGTACGGGAGACGAGCACCTTGGGCTTGGCCGTCCAGATCTCGCCGTATTCGCGCAGGACGTCCGGAAGCGACGCGTCCTCGCTCGCCCGTGGCATGAACTCCTCCATGACCTCGTAGTAGACCCGGCCGTGGACCATGAGCGCGAGCGCCCGCGTCTGCGCATTGGCCTCGCGGTGCAGCTCCTCGCCGACGCGCAGCCACTCGCCGGCGCCGTTGTCCCCAGGAACCTGCTCGATCCGCAGGTCGAGGGATACCTGCATCGAGTAGATGAAGCGGCCCATCATCCCCTCTTCCCAGAAGTGCTTGTAGTATGCAACTACTATAGGTAGAGCGAAAGCCTGTCAAGGAGGAATCGTGGAACCACGGTCCGGGTGTCCGATCAACGCCGCCGTCGAGGTGCTCGGGGATCGCTGGTCGTCGCTCGTGCTGCGCGACATCATCTTCGGCGACCGCCGCTACTTCCGGGCGCTGCTCACCGGGTCGATCGAGGGCATCGCCTCGAACATCCTCGCCGACCGCCTCGTACGGCTCGTCGAGGCGGGGATCCTCACCCGCGGCACCGCCGCGCGGGGGCAGCGCGCTCGCTACAGCCTCACCGAAGCCGGCATCCGGACTCTTCCGATCATCTACGCCCTCGGCAACTGGGGCCTCGACTGGTGCCAGGGCAGCGACGAGCTCCGGAGCCGGCAGCAGCTCATGCGCGACGAGGGTCCGGCGTTCATCGAGGAGCTGATGGACGAGCTTCGCGTCCGCCACCTCGACGCCCCGCCGAAGCCGCACGACGGTCCGGGCCCGTTCGAGCGCCTCGACGCCGCCTACGCCGCGGCCGCCGGGCAAGAATCCGCCGATTGACGGCGCGGCTATGTCGCCAGCGGGAGCCGCAGGACGAACCGGGCGCCGCGCGGATGGTCGGCCACGAAGAGGTCGCCTCCGTAGGCGTGGGCGATCTCGCGGGCGATCGGCAGACCGAACCCTGAGCCGCCGGCGTCCAGCGTGCGCGCCTGGTCCTGCCGGTAGAGCCGGTGGAAGATGCGCTCCCGCTCCTCGGGAGGGATGCCCGGCCCGTCGTCGATCACCTCCAGCACGGCGTACGGCGGGACGGCGCCGACCACGAACTCGATCTTGCTGGTGGTGTGGCGTTCCGCGTTGGCCACCAGGTTGGACAGCAGCCGGGCCAGCCGCACCCGCGAGGCCCGGACCACCACGTCCTCCTCCAGCCGGGTGACGACGGACGCGCTCGGCGGGTGGGTGGCCACTTCCTCCACGACCAGGCGGGCGAGGTCGACGAGGTCGGCGCCGGGCGGCGCGGCCGTGTAGAGGCGGGCCAGGGCGAGCAGGTCGCCGACGATGTCGTTGAGCCGCTCGGCGTCCCGGTGCACGCTGCGCAGCGTACGGCGCAGGTCGGCGTCGGGGTCGGACAGCGCCTCCTCCAGCTCGGTCAGCAGGCCCGTGATCGGGTTGCGCAGGTCGTGGGCGGCGTCGAACACGAACCGCTGCTGGTGCTCGATCGTCTCGTGCAGCATCGACACCTTCTGCTGCTCCT
>JABFYB010000287.1 GCA_013361475.1 Hamadaea sp. | reverse complement strand
GATCCGGCGACTGCGCGATCTTCTTGCCACCGGCGTACGCGTAGAACAGGGCGAGCAGTCCGGCGAGGATCCAATAGGCGACGTCCATGAGGGGCCCTTCCAGGATGGTTACCGTTGGTAAGTTGCCTCATGATGAGTCAGTTTCGGCGGGCGTACAAAAGGCACACGCGTGTGCGTAGGGCACAACGCCGTCAGCAGTCAGGAGCGATATGTCGGAGTACGAGCACACCTGCCTGATCCGGGGCGACGGCGGGGCGACCCTGCGCGCCATCCTCGACCAGATCTGCAACAAGTGGACGTTGCTCGTCGTCGCGACGCTCGACCAGGGCCGGCTGCGATTCACCGAACTGCACCAGCAGATTCCGGGGATCTCGCAACGCATGCTCACCCTGACGCTGCGCAACCTGGAACGGGACGGGCTCGTCGCGCGGGAGGCGTACGCCGAGGTGCCGCCGCGCGTCGAGTACTCGCTGACCGCCGTGGGCAAGAGCCTCATCCCGCCCGCGTTGGCCCTCGCCGGCTGGGCCATCGAACACGTGCCGCACATCGAGGCCAGCCGGGCGGAGTTCCAACCGGCACGACGGTAGGCCGAGTCGGCAGCGGCGGCGACCAGCGGGCCCGGCGGCTTCGATCGCAGACCATCCGCTGCAGCTGCACGGAGCAGCGATGATCACCGGTATAGCCTGGTGCCTATGATCAGCGCGCAAGACGAGGCACTGCTGCGGCGGGCCATCGAGATCGCGGCGCAAGCCGTCACCGCGGGCGACGCCCCCTACGGTTCGCTGCTGGCCGATGAGAACGGCACGATTCTCATCGAGGAGCACAACACGGTGAAGCGGGACAACGACATCAGCGCGCATCCGGAGCTGAAGCTGGCGCGCTGGGCCGCCCGCGAACTCGACCCCGACACCGCGGCGCGGACCACGATGTACACGAGTTGCCAGCCGTGCGGCATGTGTCACGGCGGGATCATCCGCTCCGGACTCGGCCGCGTCGTGTACGCGTTGGCGTCCGAGCAGCTCGTCCAGCTGAACCCGGGGTCGGCGTGGCCGACGGTGCCCCAGGACGGCCCGGCGTTGTTCGAGGAGGCCAGGGTGCCGATCGAGGCCTACTACCGGTGATTCACATCCACGAGGACGATGTGGGCATGCGGTGCCTGCATCCGCTCGCCGCCGCGGCCGAGGTCGGCCGGGATCTCGACGTGGCTGCTCAGGCGAGCGAGGCCAACCGGGCGCCCGACGGTGCCGGCTGGACCGACGTGCACGTCATTCAGGCGCCAGAGCACGACTACGCCCAGGCCGGGCTGCCGGTCGGCGCGGCGGACGCCGCTCTGGCCCCGATCCTGCCGCGCGTACGCCGATTCGCGGCGACGGCGATGGCGGGATTCGACGGCCACGATCCCTTCGGCACCTACGAGGAAGACGCGTACTGCTATGGCGTGGACGCGTCGCTCTTCGTCAAGCTGGAGACCGACGGCGCTCAGGTCCGGCACATCTGGTTCCAGGCCGAGACCGGCGATCCGGAGCGGTTGCAGGAGCTGAAGGCGGCCCTGCTCGCGGTCGACCGGCTCGTGCCGTCGATCGTCGCCGACTACTGGCTCGACCGCACAGGCCCGGTCGGTGATCTCGGCTTCTTCGACGATTACCTGGCCGAACTGGCCGACGGCCGGACCTGAAACGTCCGATCGAGGCCACCCGGGAGGCGCGCCGAAGATCGCGTACACAGGTGAGTCAGGGGGCGGCCGGAAGCTCCCGGCCGCCCACCCCCCGTTCGACCCTCGAAACGATTTCATGGCCCGCGGCCTCCCGCATCGCCACTAAGATCGACTTCCGCATACCGCAGAAGTTGTAGACGGGGTAAACCTAGGCTGTAGTCCCCTGGGGGACGGGCAGCGTCAGCGTCACCTCGAAGCCGCCGCCCGGACGCGGCCCGGCCTGCAAGCTGCCGCCGTAGAGGCGGGCACGTTCGCGCATGCCGATGAGGCCGTGGCCTCCGTCGGAGTCTCCGTCGTCCCGTGCCGCGCCGGAACCGTCGTCGGCCACGGTCGCTCGGAACGCCTCGCCCCGGAAGTCCAGCGTGACCGTGGCCTTGGCCTCGCCGGCGTGCTTGAGCACGTTGGTCAGCGACTCCTGGATGACCCGGTACGCGCACAGGTCGAGCCCGGCGGGCAACGACCGGCGCGGGCCGAGCACCTCGACCTCGGTGAGGACACCGGCCGCCCGCATCCGGTCGGCGAGCCGCTCGACCAGTTCGACCCCGGGCGCGGCCTCCTGCGGCGGTTCGGCCGCGTTGCCGGTGGGCGCCCGCAGCAGGCTGAGGATGCGGCGCAGCTCCTCGTTGCCTTCCCGGGCGGCCCCCGCGATGACCGACAACGCCGAGCGGGCCGTCTCGGGCTGACTGTCGAAGACGTACCCGGCCGTCCCGGCCTGGACCGCGATGACCGACATGTGATGCGCCACGATGTCGTGCAGCTCCCCCGCGATGCGCATCCGCTCGTCCGCCACCGCTCGCCGGGCGCGGTCGGCCTGTTCGCGGTGCAGCCGCTCGGTGACGGCGGCCAGCTCGGCGTTGCGCAGCGAGAGCTTGCGGGCGTTGTCGCCGAACTTCCAGACGGCCATGAAGATGACGACCGCCATCACCATCACGGTGGCCATCGACGAGTCGGGCGTACGCACGCCGGAGTAGACCCAGACGCCGGCCAGCGCCACGGCCGAGGTGACACCCATCCATCGCGGTCGCTCCGCCGTGACGGTATAGAGCGCCACCAGACTCCCGTACGCGTTCAACGCCGGGAAGTAGCCGAGCGCGATGAAGATCAGCCAGGAGACTCCGCAGACGATCACCACCCCGACCGGGAACCGCCGCCGGAACGCCACCGGCAGGTTCGCCAGCCCGGTCAGGAGGTAGCCGGTCGTGTCCAGCGAGAGCCACTCGGCGTGCTCCTCGCGCCCGATGAGCACGGCCATCGTGGTGTAGCCGACGGCGAGCAGCACGTCCAGCAAAGGCGGCAGCTGAGGGAAGCGCGACAACGGCAGCGCGAAGCGGCGCCGGGGGTGGGCGTCTGGCACGGGCCGAAGCCTACTCGCGGGTCTACTACAGAAGTTGCAGACGACGGGAGCCCGCACGGT
>JABFYB010000674.1 GCA_013361475.1 Hamadaea sp. | reverse complement strand
CGCCCGGGGAACACCGGCGGCGAGAGTCAGCGCGCCGGCGATCTGCACCAGGGTGAGCAGGCGATACGGGTCGTCGTCGGTGTCGTAGGCCGAGGCGAACCAGGTGAAGTTCATCCAGGCCCACCAGATCGCGAAGAAGACGAAGAGGTAGTTGCCGACGGCGTGGACGACGTGCCAGTCGACCAGATCGTGGTGCAGCACCGCGGCGGCTTGGGCGACGGCGACCACGAAACAGAGGTCGAAGAAGAGTTCGAGCGGCGTGGCGGCCCGATGCGCCTCGTCGGCGCTCCGGGCCGTCATCGGGCGTCGGAAGATCACGCGCACATCATCGCGCGTGGGTGTTTCGCGTTAGCGGCAGACCGCCGGGCCTAGCCTTCGCTTCAGCGGGAGACCGGGTACCAGCGCTGGCCGTCCCGGCTGTCAGCCGTCCAGCCGGCGAGCCCGGCGATGGTGACGACGACCGTCGTGATCAGGACGAACAACATGACGAAAACCGTCCATTCGGTGAGGTGGGAACCCTTGTAAGAACAATTCTCCCGCCTCGATGCTTCCCCAAACAGTGGCCGGATCGCCCATCGACCTCGAAATCCTGCCAGGATCGCGGTAGCCTGGGTCACATGCCGCTGCAGAAGGTCGCCGTGCTGGCCCTGGACCAGATCGCCCCCTTCGAACTGGGCACGATCTGTGAGGTCTTCGGCACCGACCGGACCGACGACGGCTTCCCGCCCTACGAGTTCCAGGTGTGCAGTGTGGACGGCGGCCCGGTGCGGACGCGGTCCGGATTCGAGCTGACCCCGCACGCCGATCTGACCCCGCTCGCGTACGCCGATCTCGTGGCGGTCCCGGCCCACCCGATCGACTCCGTCGTTCCCGAAGCCGCCGCCGAGGCACTGCGCGACGCGCACGAGCGAGGCGCCATCGTCCTGTCGGTGTGCTCCGGCGCCTTCCTGCTCGGCGAGGCCGGCCTGCTCGACGGACGGGAGTGCACCACCCACTGGAAGTACGCCGACGAACTGCAGCGCCGGTTCCCCCTGGCCAAGGTGGATCCCCGGGTCCTCTACGTCGACGACGGCAACCTCCTGACGAGCGCCGGAACCGCCGCGGGCATCGACCTCTGCCTCCACCTCGTACGCCGGGAGCAGGGCACGGCGCTGGCGACCAAACTCGCCCGGCGCATGGTCGTCCCGCCGCACCGCGACGGCTGCCAGGCCCAGTACGTCGACATCCCGCTCCCCGAGGAGCCGGACGCGCCGACACTCAGCCCGCTGCTCCTGTGGATCTCCGAGAACCTCGACCGCCCGCACAGCGTGGAGTCACTGGCCGCCAGCGTCTACATGGCACCGCGGACGTTCGCCCGCCGCTTCAAGGCCGAGACCGGAGCCACCCCGCACGACTGGCTGACCACCCAGCGGGTCCTGCTCGCCCGGCAGGTCCTCGAGCAGACCGACCTCGGGATCGACGCCGTCGCCGTCCGCTGCGGCTTCGGCGACTCCGCCGCCATGCGGCATCACTTCGCCAAGCGACTCGGGACGACGCCGCAGGCGTACCGGGCGACCTTCCGCACGGTCGCCGCCTAGCACCGCTCTTGGCCGGCCTAGCACCGCTCTTGGCCGGCCGACGTCATCCCGGGGCGCGCGACGGCTAGGCGAACACCAAGGTGAAGTACTCCGTGACGACGGTCGCATCGGCGATCGACGCCAGGCCCCACTCGGCGAGATGCGGCTCATACAGTTCCCGGTGAACTCGCCGCCAATGATCCAGCGACAGGTCCCCTTCCCCTTCGGCCAAGGCGACCTCCGGCGGCACGTCGTAGAACTTGTGCACCACGATCTTCTCGGTCCGCAGGAGGCAGCCCGGCTCTTCTCGGCTGGTCAGCAGAATCCAGAAGTTGCCGACCCGTGGCAGTGGGTCGCCCGCGGCGAGGAAGTCCTCCTCGATGCTGCTGCCCGCGGTCTTCCGTCCCGTCAGGTACAGGCCGAGCAGCTCGTCCGTCGACTCCCGCGGGCCGGCGAAGGACGCCTCGACGAAGGGATCGGCCGGCCGGCCCTCCGGCGGCAGAGTCTCGAGGTATGCCTGCCAGAACGCCGCTTGGGCCTCGCTCAGACGTCTCACCGGCACCTCCAGTCCTGCGGCAGCTTAACGCGGCAGGCGCCGGGCGAGGATCAGCGTGTTGCCGATCGTCATGTCGAGCCGGTCGGCGTACGCCGTCGTGATGTCGCGCATCGCGGCGAGTTTGGCCGTCTGTTCCTCCGCCGGCAGCATGCGATACCACGAGGTCGTCTGGTGCAACGCGACGAACTGCTCGGGCTCATAGGGCAGAACGCGGTCGAGGAGGCGTACCTCGATGTCGGTCAGGGCGGTGTGGTCGCGCAGTTCGGCGACGCCCCAGTCGGCGATGGGCGGGCGGGGCTTGTCCGGACCGAACAGGGGTTCCATCGCCGCTTTGACCTCGGGGTCGGCGTACGAGGAACGCGCGCTGACGAGGGCGAGCGTGCCACCGGGAGCCAGGGCGCGTTCGGCGCGCTGGGCGCGGACGACCGGGGTCACCCAGTGCCAGGCGAGGGCGGCGTAGAGCAGGGACACTCCGCCGGGCGGGGGCGGCCAGTCCTCGAACTTCGCGACGTCGATCGAGACGCCGGGGACGCGTTCGCGGAGCACCGCCGCCATGCGCGGATCGGGTTCGACACAGGTGATGGGAAAGCCACGCCCGGCGAACAGCGCGGTGGCCTTGCCCGTTCCGGCGCCCACTTCGACGGCACTCGTGACGGGCTCACCGCGCGCCTCGGCGTAGGAGAGCGTCTGGTCGGCCAGCTCAGCCGGCAGTTCGGGGCGTACTTCGTCGTAGAGGCCGGCGACCTCACCGAACTGTGTGCTCACGCGCGCCTCCAGACGCCGGCGATCAGAAAGATCTCGATCAGGGTCACCATCGCCAGCCCGATGGTCCACCAACCCGGGAAGTCGGCGAAGACGGAGGCGACGGTCAGGCCGAGACCCAAACCGAAGCCCGCGCCGAGGCCGAAGAGCGCCCCGCTGGGCAGGCGGGCCGAGGCCAGCCCGCAGTAGATGATCCACAAGAGCCAGAGGCCGCCGGGTGTCACCAGCGCGATCCCGGCGAGATCCACGAGGGACGGTCCGTGACCGGGGCCGAAGTGGATCACCTCGGGGCCTTCGATCCGGGCGGGCAGCGCAAGGATCCCGATGCCGCACATGGTGAGGAGGAGTGCGACGACGATCTGGCGGCGTACCGGCATATTCGAGATTATGGGTCAAGGTCGACACGCCGTGTTACCGCACTTGAACTGACCGGAATGTCCATACGAACGGACGACCCGATGGATCTCTAATGTCGGTACTCTGCACCGGTGGGCGAACCGTGGCAATTTGTCGGTCGGCACGCTGAGCGCGACTCGGTGCTGAAATCGGTGACCGCACCGACCCCGCGCGGCGTGGTCCTGAGTGGAGCGGCCGGAGTCGGCAAGAGCCGGCTCCTGCGTGAGGTGCTGAACAAGCTCGACCGCACCCGCTACCCATGCCTGCCTACGGCGGCGACGGCCGCCACCGCGAACCTGCCGCTGGGCGCGTTCGCCGAGATCCTGCCACCCACCCCGCCGATGGGCGCGAACCCCACCCTGCTGCTGCGCTGGGCACTCGACGCCATCCGCGCGCACGGCGGCGAGCACCCGACGATCCTCGTGGTCGACGACATTCACCTGCTCGATCCGCTCGGGGCCACCGTCGTCCTGTACGCGTGCCGCAGCGGCGCCGCGACGCTGATCGCCACCCACCGCTCCGAGACGCCGGTGCCCGAGGCGATCAGCACCCTCTGGAAAGACGGCCTCGTCGAGCGGGTCGAGGTCAAGGCGCTCGACGAGCAGCAAACGACCGAACTGCTCGCCAAGGTGCTCCAGGGGCCGATCCAGCAGACGAGCGCAACCAAGCTCTGGCAGATCACCGAGGGCAACGCACTGCTGCTCCGCGAGGTGTTGACCAGTCTGGAGGGGACCGCTGAGCTCACCATGGAGCACGGCAGCTGGACCTGGAGCGGCAAGCTGCCCACCGACCCGGCGCTGAACCAGCTCGTGGACGAGCGCATCGGCCGCCTCGAAGACCCCGTACGGAAGGTGCTGGAACTCGTGGCGCTCGGCGAGCCGATCGGCCTGAGCCTGATCCAGCGCGAGTGTGGCGAGGGCCCGGTCGCGCAGGCCGAGGACTCGTTGCTGATCCGCATCGTCGAGGACGGCAAGCGGCAGAACGTACGCCTCACCCATCCGATCTACGGAGAAGTGCTGCGCCACAGCATCAGCGTCACCCGGGCCCACAAGCGGCGGGCGCAGCTCGCCGAGCTGATCGAGTCGACCGGCGCCCGCCGGCGGCAGGATCTCCTGCGGGTGGCCGTCCTGCGGCTGGACAGCCGGACCGCGACCGACGCGAGTCAGCTGTTGCGCGCGGCCGGGCTTGCCTTCGCCGATCTGGACACCCGGCTCGCCGCCCGGCTGGCCGAGGCGGCCAGCAACGCCGGCGCCGGCTTCCCGGCCGAGGAGCTGTTCGCCACCGCGGTGGGGCTCAACGGCGACCCGCAGAAGGCGCTCGAGCTGCTCGACGAGGCCGCACGCGAGCGTACGAGCGACTGGGAGGTGGCTCGGATCGCGGTCGCCCGAAGCGTCCAGCAGATGACCGCCATCGACGACTCCGATCCCCTCGCGGTGCTCGAAGACGCCATCGCGCGGGTGACCGACCCGACCACACGCGCGTGGATCCGGGCACATATCGCGCCCGAGCGGATGTTCTATGGCTTCTACGAAGACCTCGACACGCTGCTCGCCAACATCAACGCCGATCCGTACTCGTCGTCGGCGGCCAAGCAGTTCGCGGTGACTCTCCAGCTCGCGATGCGCGCGTGGCGCGGCGAGCCGGTGACGGCGCTGCGCGCAATTGTGCCGATGGAGCGCAGCAGCCTCTCCCTGATCCCGGAGATGCCGTACCTGAGCAACTCGATCCACTACACGCTCGGCCAGGCATCGTTGCTCGCCGGGGACGTGACCCACATCCAGGGCACACCGGACCAGCCTGAGTTCTTCCCGGTGCTCGAAGGCCAGCAGGTGCTCAACCGCGCGCAGGCGCTGCGCATGCTCGGCAAGACCCGCCAGGCGCAGCGGCTCGCCCAGGGCGCGCTCGCGCACCTGCACACGGGTGGCCGGATCTTCCTGCCCGCCGTCTACGCGGAGCTGGCCCAGTGCGCCGCGGTCAACGGGGACGGGGCGGCCGAGGACTATCTTTCCGAGGCCGAGCGGACGCTGACCCGGGCGCGGCAGAACCACCTGCCGTGGGTGGGGCTGGCGCGCGTACAGGTCGACGCGAGCGCCGGCCGGATGGAGGCGGCGCGGGCCGCCGCCGACGATCTCATCGGGGATCTGCGCCGCAACGGGTTCTCCGCGCTGGAAGTCCTGGCGCTGCACACGCTCACCCGGGCCGGGCTCGCCGATCAGGAGATCGGCGACCGGATGGCCGAGCTGGCGTCCAAGGTGGAGGGACCGCTGGCCCAGGCCGCCGCGCGCCACACCCACGCCCTGCTCACCGGCGACGTCACCGAGCTCAAGTCGGTCGTGGAGGAATACGGCCGGCTGCGGCTCATGCTCTACGCCGCCGAGGCGGCCGCGCAGGCGTACCAGATCAAGCCGGGCGACGCGATCGCCTTCCGCCTCGCGGACCTGCTGGGCCTGTGTGAGGGCGTCCAGACGCCCGCGCTCAACCTGGGCATGACCGCGCTCACCGAGCGCGAGCTGGAGATCGCGGACATGGCCGCCACCGGCATGTCCAGCCGCGCGATCGCCGACCAGCTCGTGGTCTCGCACCGCACTCCGGACAATCATTTGTTCAAGGTGTACGCGAAGCTCGGCATCGCCGGCCGCACGGAGCTTCCGGCGCGGCTGCGGCTCTACAAGGCACTGCATACTCAGCGGACGAGCTGACGTTACGCGATCCCGTTCGTAAGATCACTCACTCCGTTGATGGTGATCGCACAGCTCTGCAATTTGCACGTTGGCGGTGGCATGCTTCTCGTGCCGGCCGTCCGGTGCCCTCACCGGCCTTGGCGGCCGGTCCACAATCTCCCTCCCCCGAGAAGAGGACCGGCATGTCTCTGCGCCTCCAACGGTGCTTCGCCCAGACTCTCGGGGTGGGCGCCCTGTTCTGGCAGGCGGCTTCGGGGACGAGCTCGGCGGCGATCTGGATGATGATCATGACGCTCGACGAGTACGGCGTCGAGCAGCAGGCCGACTATTGGCGGCGCATTCTGGCGCAGGACCCGGCGACCACCTTCGACCTGGCCGCTGAGCTGGCCGCGGTCGGGGCCTACCGGCCGGCGTTGCACTGGGCGGCGCAGGCGCGCACCGTCGGCCATCCCGAGGCGGCCGCGCTCTGCTCGGAGATCAAGCGTCGGCTGGCCGGCGACCGTCCACTGCCGACGGCGTTGCCGCTGTCGTAAGTCAGGACGGTGGACGCAGCTCGTTCGGGGCGAGGCGGCGTACCACGTAGAGCAGTTGCGGCGGCTCCAGCCGGCCGGCGAGCGAACCCAGCTGCGACCAGTGCACCCAGGCCTGCTCGACCAGCGCGGTCTGCTCGCCCGGCGTGAGTTTGGCCGGCTTCACCGGCGGCTGCGACCCCGGGAAGCGGGCGAGGTAGAACGGCTCGACGCCGACCCAGCGGCGCCCCTTCCACTGACAGTCCCGGTGCACCGCGACGTTGTCCGGGCGGATCAGCCCCGGGTCCAGGCCGGTCTCCTCGACGAGTTCCCGCTGCGCGGCGGCGTACGGCTCCTCGCCCTCCTCGACGCCCCCACCGGGCGGCTCCCACAGGTGGTCGCCGGTGATCGGATCCCGCCAGTGCTGCAACAGGATGCGGCCGTCGTCGTCGAGGCAGATGATCCGGACCGCCTCCCGATGGGCCAGCTCCTCGACGCGGACGGATTCGCGGAAGCGTTCGTAGGACGGCTCGTCGATGTGCCCGGCGACCGGCGACGCCACCGCCGCGGCGGAGACGGCGACCGCGTCGGAGACCAGGTCGTGCCAGCCGATCCCGGCGGCGAGGCCACGGGCGAGCGCGGCCACACAGGAGTCGCCGGCTCCGGTCGGGTTGCCGAAGACCCGCTCAGGCGGGTACGCCCGCCACGTGCCGTGCGCGGTGACCGCCTCCATGCCCTCCTCGCCACGGGAGGCGACGACCGCCTTGGCACCCTGGGCGAGTAGCTCCCGCGGAGTGTTGTCACCGAGTTCGTCCCGGTTCGGCTTGACGACGTCCGGTCCGGCCGCGATGCCGAGCGTCAGCGCTTCGCCTTCGGCGTCGAGGACGCTGAGCACACCCGCTTCCCGGGCGAGCGCGATGAGTTGCGCGTACGCGTCCGCCGGCACGCCCTTCGGCAGCGAACCGGACAGCGTGACGACCTTGACGCCGGGCAGCAACGTGGCGAAGTGCCTACGGAACTGCTCCCATTCGGCCGGGCGCACCTCGGGGCCGGGCTCCCAGAAGCCGGTCGCGTCCTGCCCGTCGACGATCGCCACCGTCCGCCGGGTCTCCCCGGAGACCGGCCAGAACGAGTGCTCCACCCCGTCGAGCAGTTCGGTGATCCGGGCGCCGGTCGCCCCGCCGAGCAGGCCGGTGGCGAGCACCGGCTGCCCCAGTTGGGCGAGGACGCGGGCGACGTTGAGACCCTTGCCGCCGGGGCGCTCGGCGACCTCGCGTACGCGGTGCGAGGTGTGCGGCCGCAGCGCCTCGACTCGGTAGGTGATGTCGAGCGCCGGGTTCAGGGTCACCGCCAGGATCATGGGGTCATCCTGCCGGATCGATGACGATGAAAACAGCCCCGGTCCAGCCCGGACGCGTGCCGATCACAATTCCAGGGTGTAGACCTGGCCGACGAGGTGCTGCCCGAACGAGTCGTGCTCCTCCGACTCGACCAGCTGGAAGCCCTCGGCCAGGTAGATCTTGCGCGCGGAGACCAGCGGATCGTTGGTCCACAACATCATCCGGGCGTACCCGACGCCACGGGCGAAGTCCACACAGGCACGGACCAGTCGCTGCCCGACGCCGCGACCCCGCGCGATCGGGTCGACCAGCAGGATGCGCAACTGCGCCGTCTGCTCGTCCTTGCGTACGCAGAACACGCAGCCCGCTCGCTGCCCGTCGACTTCGGCGATCCACGCGCGCTCTCGCTCGGGGTCGTGTTTCTCGGCGTAGTCGGCCACGATGCGGGCCACCAGCGCCTCGAAGCTGGTGTCCCAGCCGAACTCGGCGGCGTAGACCTCGCCGTGCCGCTGCACGACCCAGCCCAGGTCGCCGGGCTGGTCCAGGACGCGGATCACCTCACTCATGATTCGAGTGAAACACTCGTTTCAGTCGACTGTCAACGCCGTCCCGTCCAGACCGCGCAGAAACATCGTCATCGCCCGGTCGGTACGCCGGGAGTCGCCCGTCGCCAGCCGATCCAGCAACAGCCCGCGTACCGTCGCGAGCAGCAGAGTCGCCGCGACGTCGGGATCTGCGCCGGGCATCAGCCGTTCGGCGACCGGGCGCAGCTGCGGCAGCCACTCCGCCACACTGGCCGCGCCATAGCCTTCCCACGCCCCCGGCTCGGCCCGCAAGGAGAGCGCGTAGCTTTCGAAGAACAGCCGCTCGACATGCGCGTTGTCCGGGTCGGTCAGCCACTGCCAGAGCCGGTCCACCGCCGACCTGCCCGCCGGCTCCCCCGCGGCGTCGTCCGTCGCGGGAACGGTCAGCTCCGCCTGAACCAGCTCGACCTGCTCCCGGCGACTGTGCGCCACCACTTCGCGTACCAGCTGATCTTTGCTGGTGAAGAAGTAGAGCAGGACCCGCGGGCTCGAGCCGACCGCGGCAGCCAGCGGGCGCAGCGACATGTCGGCCAGGCCGTGGGCGCGCGAGTAGTCGACCAGCTTGGCCAGCAGTTCCGCGCGCCGCGCGCTGTCGTCGCTCGTCATGCGACGACGGTAGCGGACCGCGGGTTACGCCTCCGGCAGCATCTTCGACCAGGCGACGTCCCAGACGGCGCCGGCACTGTCGCCGATCAGCTGCGGACGGCCGGTGCCCTTGACGATGACCGGGTCGCCGAGCCGGAAGTTGTCGTAGAACCACTGGGCGTTGCCGCTGGAGATGTTGATGCAGCCGTGCGAGACGTTCTGCTTGCCCTGCGCCCAGACGCTCCACGGCGCGGCGTGCACGAACTCGCCGCTGTAGGAGATGCGGCAGCAGAGCTTGATCAGGTCGTCGTAGTAGTTCGGGTTGTTGGGATCGGTGACGCCGTAGCTCGCCGACGTCATCCGGTGCTCCAGCTCCCGCGACATCACCACGTGCGTGCCCGAACGCGTCGGGAAGAGCACCCGGCCGCCGTCGGCCGTGGTCACGTAGCCGTTCTTGCCCATGCTGATCGGGATGTTCTTCACCAGTACGCCGTCGACGGTGACCCGCATGTAGTGCGTGGCGTTGTCGGCGACGGCGATCCGGGCCGGCCCGATGTTGAAGGAGATCGACTCGTTCTCCGCGCCGTAGACCTTCTTGCCCAGGTGTACGCCGTGCAGCTTGGCGACGACGGAGACCTTGGTGCCCTTGGCCCAGAACTTCTCCGGCCGGTAGTGCGCGGTGCGGTTGTCCACCCAGTACCAGCGGCCCTCGACCTGCGGCTCGCTGGTCACCTTGATGGCCGCCAGCGCCGCCTTCTTGTCCGACGGGGACTTGCTGAACTTCACGATGACGACCTGGCCGACGCCGTAGGTGCCGCCGTTCTTCATGCCGGTCATCGCGTTGGCCTGGAAGGTGATGCTGGCCGTGCCGGACGGCTTCAACGTCGTGAACGTCGCCGTCTGCTCCAGCGCCTTGCCGGTCGCGTCGACCCCGGTCGCGGTGACCTGGTAGGTCTTGCCGAACTGCAACGCCGAGGTGCTCCGCCACGTCGTCTTCTCGGCGTCCAGCTCACCCGGGACGGCCTTGCCGCCGGTCAGCACCGTCACCGTCTGCAGAGTGGCGTTGACCGCGGTCACGACCACCGGCTCGTTCGGGGCGACACTCGCTCCGGGCGCGGGCGCGATCGTCAGCGTTGGCGCGTTCGGATCGTCGTCGGCGGCGGCGGACGTGCTCGGGGACGCGTTCGGACCGCTCCAGGCGACGTCCTTCGGGTCGTCCTTGCACGCGGCAAGCAGAGAACCCGCCGCGGCAGTCGCGGCGGTGGCGAAAATAGTGCGGCGGCGCATGTCGGATCGTTCCTCCCGCGGTGAGGGTACTCAAGGAAGGACGCCTCGCGACACCCCGAGGATGCCTTCGGGGCGGGACGCGGATCTTACTGGCCGGACGGCGGATGGTCGCCTGACCGAATCGGTGGACGCGCCCAGCCCGCTCACAGACTGTCGGCACTCCCCGGCGCGACCTTGATCATGGTCATTTCCATGTCGCCATGACGACGTGAAAGTGACCATGATCTTGGTTGGCCGCCTCCTTTAACCGCGTTATCCCGGATAACGCGATGATCTTGCCGCAATGTCTCCGAGGCATCCGCGAGTGAAATGCAGAAAGGCGCGCTCGAATAGCGTCTAGTACCGCATTGCATACGCGCCGATGTCCCACCATTGCCGGAAGATCAACAAGGCATCGAACCAGCTAAGGGGGGTCAAAAGATGCGTTGTGCTGGTTCGGATCCATGCGTTTTCGACCACGATGGAGTTTTTGTTGCCGTGCCCGATTGCTCGTTGATATAACCGCGTGGTGGAATTGAACGGATCGCGGGGAGGACCCATGCGAAACGAACGGCTGCGCGAGGCCATCCGCGCCAGTGGGCTGGCGATCACGGAGCTAGGCGGCGCCGTCGGAGTCAACGGCAAGACGGCACAGCGGTGGGTCTACGAAGGACGGACACCCCGCCGGAAGACGGCCGACCGGGTCTCCCGGCGGCTGGGCGTACCGGTCGACTGGCTGTGGCCGGCCATCACCGGGCCCGACACCGGCCCTGACAACCAACCGCGCGACTTCGTCCGGCTTTACGCGCATCGCGCCGAAGCACCCCGGCAGCTCTGGCACGAATTGATGCGCGGGGCGAAGTCCAGCATCGACATCCTCTGCGTCACCGGGCTGTTCCTGGTGGAGGACAATCCGAGCGTCGACGACCTACTGGCCCGCAAGGCCGAGGACGGCGTGCCGATACGGCTCGCGATGGCGCACCCGACCAGCCCCGCGTTACGCCGTCGCGCCACCGAACAACAGCTCATCGGAGCACTCGCCGCCCGGGCCCGGGCGGCGATCTCCTACTTCGAGCCGTTGACGGCGATACCGGGGGCGCAACTGCGGACGCACAACCTCACGGCGTACTCGTCGATCTTCCGGTTCGACGACGATCTGCTGCTCAACCACCACCTCTTCGGCGTGCAAAACTTCCTCTGCCCGCTGCTGCACCTGCGGCGGGAGACCGAGGGCGGCCTGTTCGACCTCGTGACCGACGCCTTCGACCGGTTCTGGATCGCCGCCATGCCGGCCGATCCGGAATAGCCCGACCGACACCAGGAGCGCCCCCATGACCGATCTCGCCGCGCTCGCCCGCCGGCAATACGCCAGCCTGGACCCGCTCACCGTGCGGGTTCGCACGCATCAGCGGTACAGCGCCCGGCCGGACGACGTGGACGCGGCGGTCCGGGCGGCGATCGGGCTCACCCCCGCCGACGACGTCCTCGACGTCGGCTGCGGCACCGGCGCCTTCCTGCGGACGCTGGCCGAGGAGGGACACCTCGGCCAGCTCATCGGGCTCGACGCGTCGCCCGCCGCCGTGTCCGCGCTGGCTGCCGCCCCCGGCGTCACCGCGATCGAAGGCGACGCCCAGCGCCTGCCGTTCGACGACGCGACGGCCGACGTCGTCACGCTGCGCCACATGCTGTACCACGTACCGGATCCGCTGGCCGCGCTCCGCGAGGCCCGCCGGGTGCTGCGGCCGGGCGGGCGACTCGCGGCGGTGGTCAACGTCGACACCACGCTGCCCACGCTGATGGGGCTGCTCGCCACCGCCGTCGCCACGCACGGCTTCGCCCGGCCGCGGCCCGACGGCGAGGTCGGCCGGGGTCCGCGCATGGCCAGCGTCCACGACGGCAATCTGCCCACGCTGGTCCAGCAGATCTTCGGGTACGCCGAAACGCACCGCCACGACAACGAACTGGTCTTCCCCGCACCCGAGCCCATGGTCGAGTACGCCGTCTCCTGTCTCGTGGGTTGGGGCGTGGCCGACGACGAACCGCGGCGCGACGACGTCATCGCGACTCTCACGGAGAAGGCGGCGGCCCTGTTCGCCGACGGCGGCCCGGTACGCGACCCGAAGGGCTACGTGATCGTCACCGCCGTCGCGGCGACCGCGTGATCATTGCGTCAGCCATGCTGTTTCGCGCGCCGAAATGTCCGTTGATACAGCATGGCTGACGCAATGATCACCACAGCAGGGGAAGCGTGATCGTCAGCGGCTGACGTCGGCGACCGCGGTCGTGGCCAGCGCGGCCACCTCGGCGAGCGTCGCCATCGAAGTGTCGCCGGGGGTCGTCATCGCGAGCGCCCCATGGGCTACGCCGTACTCCACGGCGAGGCTCAGGTCGAGTCCGGTCAGCAGCCCGTAGATGAGGCCGGAGGCGAAGCCGTCGCCGCCGCCGATCCGGTCGAGCACCGCCAGCCCCTCCCGCAGCCGGGATTCGGCGAATTCGCCGTCGCGCCAGGCGATCGCACCCCAGTCGTGGACGTTGGTGGAGTGGACCCGGCGCAGCGTCGTGGCCACGACTCGCAGTCGCGGGAACTCCTTGACCAGATCGTCCACGTGCCCGGCGAAGGTCGCCGCCGAGACCGGCGCCTCGGTCGGCACGCCGAACAGCACGTCGACCCCGGCCAGCAGCCGGCGGTTGACCTCCTGGGCGCGTACGCGGCCGCCCCGGCCCTGCCAGAGGCTCGCCCGGTAGTTCAGGTCGTAGGAGACGGTCGCGCCGTGCCGGTGTGCCGCGTCCATCGCCGCCTCGATGAGGTCGGGCGTCGTGTCGGACAGCCCGGCGAGGATGCCGCCAGTGTGCAGCCAGCGTACGCCGCCGCCGAACAGCCCATCCCAGTCCACATCGGAGGGGCGGAGCTGGGCGATGGCGGTGTTGCCCCGATCGGAGACGCCCAGCGGCGCGCGTACGCCGAAGCCGCGCTCGACGAAGTTGAGCCCGTTGCGTAC
>JABFYB010000679.1 GCA_013361475.1 Hamadaea sp. | reverse complement strand
GGGCGTACCGGGGGCGCGGTCGGCGCTGCCGTCGCACTTGTTGCCGTTGATCCGGCAGTTCAGCGGAGCCGCCCCCGACCCGTACGCCACCCACCACGGGCTGTACGGCTCGGTCGTCGCCCCGGCGGCCACCGTCCCGTTGTAGTGCGCGTTGACGATCGTGACGTGCGAACCGGACTGGCTCGCGACTCCGTTGTAGACGTTGCCGAGGGTGGCCCCCGACGGCAGGTCGAACTCCAGGGACCAGCCGGTGATCGCCGCCGCGGTGGGGTTGGCGACGACGTACTTGTCGAGATACCAGGAACCGTTGTTGGCCGCCGAGAACGTCGCGGTCAGCCCGGCCGCGGCGTACGCGGCGGGCGCCGTCGCGACCAGGGCGGTGGCCACGATTCCCGCGGTGAGCAGCGCGCCCATCAGGCGTCTGGTGCGCATGAGCCCTCCTAAAACTTTTAGGAAACTTTCCTGAATATTTATGGCCGCATGATGCCCGCGTCAATGCCACATTCAGATTTCTAAATAAGTTGTCCGAGGCAACGTCCAGCGGCCCCGGCTGACGACCGGCAACGTCCGGCCCGGCGGCGCGCCTCTACCCGGCATGAGAAGGTTCGCTTCCCCCGCCGTCGCGATCGCGGTCGCTGTCGGCACGGGTCTGCTCGCCGTGCTGCTCGGGCTGCCAGGTGTCGGCACCGTGACCCTCGACCACTGCCACGTCACCTACGACCGGCTGGAACAGCAGCACTCCCGCTGCGACGGGCACTGGCCGTCGCTGTTCGGGACGGCGCGCGGCCCGGTGACCGGAGCGTTCGTCGGCACCGACTGGCAGGTCGTCGACCCCCGCCCGGACAGCCGATTCGAATGGGAGGTCGTCATCCCGGAGTCCGGCCGGCGGCAGCTCGCCCTGACCGGGCCGAGCCGGGCGTACGCGCTCGCCTCGCTGAACCCGCTGAACCTCGCGACGCCGCTCTGCGTCGGACTGCTCGTGCTACCGGCCCTCGGCTTCCTCGTCGCCGTGGCACACCGGGCCGCCCGCGCCCGGGAGAGCGACGCGATCGCGGAGAATTGATCGCCGGACCATGTCCGGTCAGGTCCCCCGGCTCCGACGTCCCAGGTGAAAGGATCGTTCGCAGAAGGAGACCACGATGAAGTACATGATCCTGACGTTCGGCTCGCAGGCGGACTACGACCTGATGAGCGGCAAGGGCGACTACGCCCCCGAGGACTGGGCGCCGATGTACCAGTTCATGGAGAACTTCAACCGCGAGCTGGCCGAGTCCGGCGAACTCGTCGACACCAAGGCGCTCGTCGCCCCGGTGCACACCCGTCGCGTACGCGGGCTGGAGAACGGGGTCCCGGTGGTGACCGACGGCCCCTACGCGGAGACCGAAGAGGTGCTCGCGGGCTGGTGGATCGTCGACTGCGACGGCTTCGACCGGGCCACCGAGATCGCCGCGAAGCTGTCGGCCTGCCCCAGCCCCGGTGACGTCTGGGCCAACGGGTACGCCGACGTCCGGCCGATCGCCGACGGGCGCGACGAGCTGGATCTGTGACCCCACCGGCCGCCGGCGCCATGACGCCGACCGAGGACCTGCTGCGCGACCTGGCGCCGCGGGTTCTCGGCGCGGTGGTACGCCGGTTCGGCCACTTCGACCTCGCCGAGGACGCCGTCCAGGAGGCGCTGCTGGCCGCCGCGACGAGCTGGCCCGCCGACGGGCTGCCGGACAATCCGCGAGGCTGGCTCATCGCGGTCGCCGCCCGCAGACTCACCGACCTGGTCCGCAGCGAGCAGGCGCGACGCGCCCGCGAGGAACGGTACGTGCTGCTGACGGCGGGCACGAACGCGCAATCCGGTGGCCCGGCTGTGCCAATCGATGCCGGCTCTTCGTCCTCACTCTCGGCTCGAGCGTTCGAGCCGGCGGGAGACGACACCCTCGTCCTGCTGTTCCTGTGCTGCCATCCGTCGCTCACGCCCGCTTCCCAGATCGCGCTCACGCTGCGCGCCGTGGGCGGCCTGACCACCGCCGAGATCGCCCGCGCCTTCCTCGTCCCCGAGGACACCATGACGCGGCGGATCACCCGGGCCAAACAGACCGTCGCCACGAGCGGCCAGCCGTTCGCGCTGCCCTCGCCGGCCGACCGCGACCAGCGGCTCGCCGCCGTGCTGCACACGCTCTACCTCGTGTTCACCGAGGGGTACGCGACGACGTCCGGCCCCGCGGTGCACCGCGTCGAGCTGACCACTGAGGCGATTCGGCTGACCCGGATGCTGCACCGGCTGCTTCCCGGCGAATCCGAGGTCGCCGGGTTGCTGGCGCTCATGGTGCTGACCGACGCTCGCCGCGCTGCGCGTACCAGCCGGGACGGAGCCCTGGTGCCGATGGCCGAGCAGGACCGCGGCCGCTGGGACGCGGACCTCATCGCCGAAGGCGTCGCCCTGATCACCGCGACCCTGCCGCGCGGACCGGTCGGCCCCTACCAGCTGCAAGCCGCGATCGCCGCGCTGCACGACGAGGCGCCGACCGCCGAACAGACCGACTGGCCGCAGATCCTCGCGTTGTACGAGGTGCTGCTGCGGCTGGCCGACAACCCGATGGTGGCGTTGAACCACGCCGTGGCGGCGGCCATGGTCCACGGGCCGCAGACCGGGCTCGACCTCCTCGAACCGCTGGCCACCGATGCCCGCACGCGCGACGACCATCGCCTGTACGCCGTCCGCGCCCACCTGCTGGAGCGGGCCGGTCGGCGCGACGAGGCCCGGCAGGCCTACCGCGACGCCGCCGATCGCGCACGCAACCTCCAACAGCAGCGCTACCTCAACGGCCGGGCGGCCCGGCTCTGACGGGACGGCGGGATTGGCGCGGCTTTGCTACACAGTGGTCATGACCGATCCCTACGGCCGCCCCTCCTACCGCGGCGACAGCTCGCCGGGGTTGTGGCTCGGCCTGTCCATCGCGGCCACCTTGTTCTGCTGCACCCCGCTGGGCATCGTCGGCATCGTCTTCTCGGCGATGGCGATGGACGCCAACAGCCGTGGCGACCACGGGCTGGCCGAGGAACGGACCGAACGCGCCAAGAGCTGGACGTTGTGGGCGATCGGCCTGGGTGTGCTGATCGTCATCCTGTACATCTGTCTCCTGGCGAATCG
>JABFYB010000020.1 GCA_013361475.1 Hamadaea sp. | reverse complement strand
CGTGCGCGCTCAGGTTCCCGGACGGCGGCCGTACAGGTGGACCTTGGAGCCGTAGCCGAGCGTCGCGTAGTACTTCTGCGCGTCCACCTTCAGGAGGTTGACGCAGCCGTGCGAGCCGATCCCCGTGTTGTGGATGTAGGTGGTCGTCTCGTGGAAGCCGTCGCCGTTGTAGAACTGCTGCCAGTAGGGCAGCCAGACCTTGTACGGGTTCGACCAGTGCTTCGGCGAGCGGTCGAAGATCTTGAACCAGCCCGACGGCGTCGCATATCCGCTCATCCCCGTACGCGTGACGGTCGGACCCCAGATGACCTTGCCACCCTTCATGATGTAGGTCGTCTGGTGGGTGAGGTCGACACACGCGACCGTCCCCGTGCCGGCCTGGCACTTGGCGGGGTCGGTGGCGGCCAGCCGCTTCGCGACGCTCGCCGTGGTGTCCCCGGCCCGGCCGTTGGCGGGTGAGATGCCGAACCGCTTCTGGAACTTCTTGATGGTGGCGCAGTCGGCGTCGGTCTGGTGCCCGTCCACCACGATCGGACCCCACGTCCCGAGCTTGGCCAGAGCGGTCTCGACTTCTTTTTGCCGCGGACCCTGCTGGCAGCTCGACGTCGTGGTCGTCTTGCTCGGCGTCACGGTCTTGCTGGGCGTCGGAGTCGGACTCGGGCTCGCGGTGCTCGGGCTCGCACTCGGCGACGCGATGGCGCTGGTCTCCGCGACCGGCGCCAGGGTCGGCGATCCGCCGCCCGCCTGCGAATCAGGCTGGCAGGCGGTCAGTGCGAACAACGCCGCGGCCGCGCTCGCGATGACGGCGACCGCGCGGTTTCTCCTCATGAAGCCCTCCCCAGTGCTCCGGAACCACGTCTTGACGAATCAGACGTATGCGGGGGCGCGTCCGGTTGCAGGCCGAGAGTAGACAAGAGCGTCCAGAAGGGAAAGAGGGCCGGATGTGAGTTCCCTGGCAATCCATTCGGAGGATGGTTGATCGATACCCCGGCGGGCCACGCTGAGGAAATGGAGACCCGGGCGCGGCTTTCGCTGGCGGTCACCGCCGCCGTCGCCGCCGCCTGTGCGGCGGGTTGGCTGGCGCTCGCCTGGCTGGTCCGGCGGGAGCCCTTCGGGGATGCCGTGAACGAGGCGTTCGGTGTGCTCTTCGGGGTTTTGATCTTGCTTTCCGTCATCGGCGCGCTCCGAGCGCGGTCGCGCGCCAATTCGGGCGAAGATCCAGAAAATCGCTCATAATTCCCAGGGGGATGGCACCCTGGAACAGTGACAGAGGTGAGCGCGGGAGGGACCGAGATGACCGCCGAGCCCGGCCCGGAGGGCGAGACTGCGGACGCGGAGACGCCGGCCGGCGGACGCGCCGGACTGTCACGAACGGCCCAGATCGCGGTGGCGCTCACCGCCTTCGGCCTCACTGCCTGGTTCTTCTTCGCCTGGCTCGTGCTCGACCGGATGATGCTCGACGCGGCGGGCGAGGCGATCGGCAGCGGGCTGCTGTTGCTCCTGCTGGTCTCCATCGTGAGCGCGCTCGCCCGCAGCCGCGCCGACTAGCCGCCAGGCGTCGCCGCCTGTGGAGAAACGGCTGCCGGCGGCACTGCGCTCGCCCCCGTTGGACTCCCCCGAACGCTCATGCCGCCGGCTTGCCGGCCATCAGGCCAACCGTTTCTTCCACACGAGGGACGCACAGGGCCGAATCCGTGGTTGCGACTCGGCCGCCAATTCGGCCGTTCGGCGGGGCACCGTGACCGAGCGGAGGAGCGCCGCGTCACGCTCCCCTCGGCCGGGCCTGCCGGTGAGCAGTGCGTCCGTGTCAGACTGGAGGGTCGGCCCCTTCCCTGCATCGAGGTGAGTTCATGTCGAGCGGCCCGCTGATCGTCCAGTCCGACAAGACGCTGCTGTTGGAGGTCGACCACCCGGACGCGGCGGCCTGCCGGGCCGCCATCGCGCCCTTCGCCGAGCTGGAACGCTCACCCGAGCACGTGCACACCTACCGCCTGACCCCACTGGGGCTGTGGAACGCACGGGCCGCCGGACACGACGCCGAGCAGGTCGTCGACGCCTTGCTGAAGTACTCGCGCTACCCCGTGCCGCATGCGCTGCTGGTCGACGTCGCCGAGACGATGGACCGCTACGGTCGCCTGCAGCTGGCCAACGACCCGGCGCACGGGCTGGTCCTGCGGGGCCTGGACCGTGCGGTGCTCGTCGAGGTGGCGAAGTCCAAGAAGCTCGCCGGCATGCTCGGTACGCACCTCGACGCCGACACCATCGCCGTGCACCCGTCCGAACGGGGCCGGTTGAAGCAGGCCCTGCTGAAACTCGGCTGGCCGGCCGAAGACCTCGCGGGGTACGTCGACGGCGAGGCGCATGAGATCGACCTGGCGCTGGACGGCTGGACGCTGCGCTCCTACCAGAAGGAGGCGGTCGAGCACTTCGAGGCGGGCGGCTCCGGAGTGGTCGTCCTGCCCTGTGGCGCCGGAAAGACCCTGGTCGGCGCGGCGGCGATGGCCTCGGCCAAAGCCACCACCCTGATCCTGGTGACGAACACGGTCGCGGCCCGGCAGTGGAAGCGGGAACTGCTCGCCCGGACTTCACTCACCGAGGAGGAGATCGGGGAGTACTCGGGTGAGCGCAAGGAGATCCGCCCGGTCACCATCGCGACGTACCAGGTGCTCACCATGCGTCGCGGGGGCACCTTCCCGCATCTCAACGTGTTCGACGCCCGCGACTGGGGTCTCATCGTCTACGACGAGGTCCACCTGCTGCCGGCGCCGATCTTCCGGTTCACCGCCGACCTCCAGGCCCGCCGCCGTCTGGGGCTGACCGCCACCCTCGTCCGGGAGGACGGCAAGGAAGGCGACGTGTTCAGCCTCATCGGCCCGAAGCGCTACGACGCCCCCTGGAAGGACATCGAGGCGCAAGGCTGGATCGCCCCGGCCGAGTGCATCGAGGTACGCGTGACGCTGACCGACGAGGAGCGGATGGCGTACGCCCTGGGCGAAGCCGAGGAGCGCTATCGGATGGCGTCGACCGCCCGGACGAAGCTGCCCGTGGTGCAGGCCCTCGTCGAGCGCCACTCCGACGAGCAGGTGCTCGTGATCGGGGCGTACCTGGACCAGCTGCACCAGTTGGGGGAGTACCTCGACGC
>JABFYB010000778.1 GCA_013361475.1 Hamadaea sp. | reverse complement strand
GCCGCCGCGAAGGCGTCCGCGAAGGGCTCGATGTCCGCTTGGGTCAAGTTCGCGATGGTTACTCGTACGCCGGGCGGACTGGCCACTCGATGCAAGCTGCCCGGGGCGACCGCGTAACCGGAGTCGCGGAGCGCGGTGAGGATCCGGGTCTCGTCGTCGACGGGGATCCAGACGTTGATGCCGGTCCGGCCGTACGCGGTGAAGCCACGCGCCCGCAACGCCTCGACCAGGCTCGTGCGGCGGGCGTCGTACTCCCGCGCGGCGGCGGACACGTCGGCCGTCTCCCACAGGCGGACGAGCGTCCGTTGGAGAACGGTGGAGACCCATCCGGCGCCCAGCCTCCGGCGTCCTTCGACGCGCGCGACCGTGTCGGGGTCACCGGCCAGCACGGCGATCCGCAGGTCCGGCCCATAGGGCTTGGAGGCGCTGCGGAGGAAGGCCCACCGCGGCGTCACCCCGGCCAGCGTGGCCAGCGGGACGGCGGCCAGTTCGGCGGCGTGGTCGTCCTCGATCAGCAGGACGTCCCGATTCCTCAACTCCCTGGCCAGGTGCTCGGCGCGCTTCGGCGTCACGGCCGCGCCGGTCGGGTTCTGCGCCCGGGCGGTGACGATGACCGCCTTGACACCCTTCTGGAGGGCTTCCCGGACGCCCTGCGGAGTCGGGCCGTCGTCGTCGACCGGAATCGGGACGACCGACAGCCCGTGGGCCGCCACGAGATCCAGCGAGGCGGCCCAGCCCGGGTCCTCCACGCCGACCTGGTCGCCAGGTCGCAAGGCGGTGCTGAACAGCAGGTCCAGGCCGTCCAGCGCACCGCCGACGACGGTGATCGCGGTGTCGGCGGGAAGTTCCGGCAGCCGCTCGCGGGCCCGCTCGGCCAGCTCGGGCAGGACCCCGGCGTCCCGGTAATTGGCGGTGACCCCGGCCGCGGCCACGTGGGCCAGGACGGGTCCGAGGTCGGGCAGCAGGCTCGGTTCGCCGATCGCCAGATCGAGTACGCCGTCCGGCACCACCGGGCCGCGGCTGCTGCGATCGGCCGAGATCGGCGGCTCGGGGCGTACGCGGGTGCCGTGACGCCCCTGCGTCTCGACGATGCCACGCTGCCGGAGCTGTTGGTACGCCGCCGCAGCGGTATTGGTCGCCACGCTCAACTCGGCCGCGAGCGCGCGCACCGTCGGGAGCAGGTCACCCGCCCGCAACGCCCCCGTACGCACGCCGTCCTCGACGCTGCGAACGATCTCGGCTGCGGTCTTCCCGGAGATCTGATACTGTACCGCCACAGTTTCAAGACTGTACCAGAACAATGAGCTCTTAGGTGGGACCTCATGTACGCCAGAACCCCTCGGACCACCAGCCTTCGCGAGAAGGAGCGGATGAGCTACTCCCGCGAGGAGGCCCACGCCATTCTCGACGAGGCGTGGTTCTGCACGCTGTCGTTCATCGTCGACGACGAGCCGCGCGCCCTCCCGACCCTGTTCGTACGCGTCGACGACGTCGTCTACGTGCACTTCTCGACCGGCGCGCGGGTGGCGTTGGCCGGTCGGGCCGACGGGCTCCCAGTCTGCCTGAGCGTCACCCACCTGGACGGCCTGGTCCTGGCCCGGTCCCAGTTCAACCACAGCGCCAACTACCGGTCGCTGGTCGCGCACGGCGTCGCCGTCCTCGTCACCGACCCGGCCGAACGCGATCTGGCGTTCACCGCGCTGACCGAGAAGGTCGGGCCCGGACGAGCCGCCGGCAGCCGCCCGCCGACCGCCAAGGAGTCGGCACAGACCGCCGTCCTGCGCCTCGACCTGACCGAGGTGAGCGTCCGCGCGCGTACCGGCGGAGTGGACGACGACGAGGAGGACCTCGGGCTGCCGCACTGGGCCGGTGTCGTGCCGATGCGTACGGTGGTCGGCACTGTGCAGCGGGATCACGGCGTCACCGCGCCGCTGCCCGACTACCTGCGTACGACCCCGAGCCCCTGGCACGAGGCGCCCACGCTCAAGGGCGAACACGTGATCCTCGAACGGCTCGACCTATCGCACGCGCCCGGCCTGTTCGCCGCCGTCGGCCAGGACGACGAGGTGTGGCGCTACCTGCTCAACGACACCCCGACGACCGTCGAGGAGCTGGCCCGGCTCGTGGCCGACGCCGAGGACCAGCACGTACGCGGAGCCCGGGTGCCCTGGGTGCAGCGGGACGCGGCCACCGGCGAGATCGTCGGCACCACGTCGTTCTACGGAGTCGACCCGCACAACCGCTCGGTCATCATCGGCATCACCACCCTGGGGCGGCGCTGGTGGCGTACCGGGATCAACACGGAGTCGAAGCTGCTCCTGCTCCAGCACGCCTTCGACACCCTGGGGTGCGTACGGGTGCAGTGGGAGGCCAACTCCCTCAACTCGCGGTCGCACGCCGCGATCGAACGCCTGGGCGCGACCCGGGAAGGTGTGCTGCGGCGGCACAAGAAGCTGTCCGACGGCACGTGGCGGGACACCTACGTGTTCGGTATGACCGCCGAGGAGTGGCCTGCCGCACAGTCGGCTCTGCGTGCCCGGCTCCGCCCTAGGCTTACCTGATGCTCGGCGTGACAGACCTGGGGACGTACCTCCTCGGCACGGTGGCGATCATCCTGCTGCCCGGCCCGAACTCGATGTTCGTCCTCTCGACTGCGGCCTCCAAAGGAGTACGCCGGGGATATCAGGCCGCCTGCGGCGTGTTCCTCGGCGACACCATCCTCATGGTCGCCTCGGCCGCCGGAGTCGCATCACTGCTGCGCGCCTTCCCGCCGGTGTTCCTGGCCCTCAAGTACGCCGGCGCCGCCTACCTCGCCTACCTCGGCATACGCATGCTGCTGTCGCGCCCCAGCCCGACTGACGCCGCTCCGGTGGCCGAGGACCGGCCCTTCCGGCGGGCCTTCGTCATCAGCCTGATGAACCCGAAGGCGATCCTGTTCTTCATCTCCTTCTTCATCCAGTTCGTCGACCCCGCGTACGCCCACCCCGCAGTGACCTTCACCGTGCTGGGCGCGATCGTGCAACTGTTCAGCTTCATCTACCTGACCGCGCTGATCTTCACCGGCGACCGGCTCGCTGCGCTGTTCCGCCGCCGTCGACTGCTCGCTCGGGCGGGCGCAAGCGCTGTCGGTGTGCTCTTCCTCGGGTT
>JABFYB010000642.1 GCA_013361475.1 Hamadaea sp. | reverse complement strand
GCCAGGTAGACCGGAGCCGAGCCCGACAAGTCGCGTACGGCGGCCGCGTTCTGCGCGTCGAGCGTGCTCGCCTCGGTCACCAGGGCCGCCGCCTCCAGCGTGGCGGCTCCCGCGGCCACGGCGGCGGCCACGGCCAGTTGCAGGGCGCCCAGGCCGAACGAGGGCAGGGCGACCGTCACTCCGGTGTAGGTCCGGCCGTCCTGATCGCGTACCGCCGCCCCTTCCAGAGCGGCGACGCGAGCCCGCGCCGACCGGGCGAGGGTGACCAGCTTCGCGTCCTCGGCCGTGAGTTCGGCGGGCGCGGGCGCGAGGGCGGGGGTGTCAGGCATCCTGCAGCTCCTTCTGCGGCGTGACCAGCACGGTGTCGATGCGGTTGCGCCGGCCGGTCGCACCCTCCGCGGTGAGGGTGAGGCCGCTGACCTCGGCGCTCGCGCCGGGGATCGGCACCCGGCCGAGGGCCTGGGCCAGCAGGCCGGCGACCGTCTCCACCTCGTTGGCCGGCAGTTCCACGTCGAAGATCTCGCCGAGGTCCTCGACCGGCAGCCGCGCCGATACGCGGACCGCGCCGTCGGAGAGGTGTTCGATCGGCGGACGCTCCACGTCGTACTCGTCGGTGATCTCGCCGACGATCTCCTCCAGGATGTCCTCGATCGCGATGAGGCCGGCGGTGCCGCCGTATTCGTCGATGACGACGGCCATGTGCGTCCGGGCGGCCTGCATCTCGGCGAGCAGGTCGTCGATCGGCTTGGACTCGGGCGTGAAGACCGCCTCGCGCATGACCCGGCCGACCGTGGTGCCTTCGTCGTATCCGCCGGTCAGGGCGCGGGCCAGGTCCTTGAGGTAGACCACGCCGAGCACGTCGTCGACGGACTCGCCGATGACCGGGATACGCGAGAAGCCGGAACGCAACGCGAGCTGCAGCGCCTGGCGCAGGGTCTTGCCGCTCTCGATCCAGACCATCTCGGTCCGGGGCACCATGACCTCGCGGGCGATGGTCTCGCCGAGAGCGAAGACGGAGTGGATCATCTGACGTTCGCCGTGCTCGACGACGCCCCGCTGCTCCGCGAGGTCGACGAGTTCCCGCAGCTCGACCTGGGTGGCGAAGGGCCCCTCGCGGAAGCCCTTGCCCGGCGTGAGCACGTTGCCCAGGACGATCAGCAGGCGGGTCAGCGGGCCGAGGACCCGGCTGAGCCAGAACACGATGGGCGCGGCGTACCGCCCGACCCGGTACGCGTGCTGGCGCCCGATCGTGCGCGGCGCGACGCCGATGACGACGAACAGGATCACCGTCATCACGGCGGCGGTGAAGGTGGCGCCCCACGCCGTGCCGAAGGCGTCCACGGCGACGAGGGTGACCATGACGGTGGCGACGAGTTCGCACGCCATCCGTAGAAGCAGCAGCAGGTTGAGGTGGCGTACCACGTCGCCGGCGATGACTTGGAGAGTCGCGGCGCCCCGCTGACCCTCCTTGGCCATCTCACCGGCGCGGGCCGGAGACACCACGCCGAGCGCGGCCTCCGTCATGGCCACCAACCCGGCGACGACAACGAGCGCTGCCGCCGTCCAGATCAACGGACCGTCGGACATCAGCGGCCGCGCCCCCGCCAACTGTTGAGCAGCTTGGCCTGCAGGCCGAACATCTCGCGCTCCTCCTCAGGCTCGGCGTGGTCGAAGCCGAGCAGGTGCAGTACGCCGTGGACGGTCAACATCTGCAGCTCGTTGGCCATGGTGTAGTCGGGCGACGGCGTCGGGGCAGGCGCGTCGGGCTGGCGCATCCGCGGGTCGTCGGAGCCGAACTGGGCCGCCTGACGGCTGGCCACCTCGGGGCAGAGCACGATGTCGCCGAGCAGCGCGGGCTCGGCCCGTCCCTCGGCCGGACCGTGGTCGATCGTCTCCTCGTCCATCGGGAACGCCAGGACGTCGGTCGGGCCGTCGCCGCCCATCCAGCGGTGGTTCAGCTCGGTCATGTAGTCGACGTCGACCAGCAGCACGGACAGCTCGGCGAGCGGGTTCACGCCCATCTCGTCGAGGGCGTGCCGGGCGACGGCGACGATCTCGTCGGCGTCGACCTCGAAGCCGGACTCGTTGGCGATCTCGATGGACATGGCGTCATTTTCCTTCATCGGGCCGACCTCGTTCCCGGCGGCCCGGCTTTCGCCGGACCACCGGGGCAGGTTCAGCGCCGGCGGCCGGCCCGCCGCGGCTGCAGGTTGTGCGGCATCTGGGTGGCGTTCTGCTCGGCGTCCCACTTGGCGTACGCGTCGACGATCTCGCCCACCAGCCGGTGGCGGACGACGTCGGCGCTGGTCAGCTTGGAGAAGTGGACGTCGTCGAGGCCTTCCAGGATGTCCTGGACGACCCGCAGGCCGCTGCTCGTGCCGCCGGGCAGGTCGACCTGCGTGACGTCACCGGTGACGACGACCTTCGAGCCGAAGCCGAGCCGGGTCAGGAACATCTTCATCTGCTCGGGCGTGGTGTTCTGGGCCTCGTCGAGGATGATGAAGGCGTCGTTGAGCGTCCGGCCCCGCATGTACGCCAGCGGCGCGACCTCGATCGTGCCCTGGGTCATCAGCCGCGGGATGGACTCGGGGTCGATCATGTCGTGCAGCGCGTCGTAGAGCGGCCGCAGGTAGGGGTCGATCTTCTCGTTGAGCGTGCCGGGCAGGAAGCCCAGTCGCTCACCCGCCTCGACCGCCGGCCGGGTCAGGATGATCCGGGTGATCTCCTTGGCCTGGAGCGCCTGGACCGCCTTGGCCATGGCCAGGTAGGTCTTGCCGGTACCCGCCGGGCCGATGCCGAAGACGATGGTGTGCTCGTCGATGGCGTCGACGTAGCGCTTCTGACCGACGGTCTTCGGCCGGATCGTCCGGCCGCGCCGGGACAGGATGTTGAGCGTCAGCACCTCCGCCGGACGCTCGGCCTCACCGGAGGTGAGCATGCCGATGCTGCGACGGACCACGTCTTCGGTCAGCGTCTCGCCCTTCTCGATCAGTTCCAGGAGTTCGGTGAACACCCGCTCGGCCAACGCGTTCTCGGCCGCCGGGCCGGAGATGGTGATCTCGTTTCCGCGCACGAGGACGTCACTGACGAGGGACTTCTCCAGAAGCCGGAGGATGCCGTCGCCCGCGCCCAAGAGCTTGACCATCGCGTGCGGGTC
>JABFYB010000658.1 GCA_013361475.1 Hamadaea sp. | reverse complement strand
CGGGAGGGACGGTCGGAACCCCCACGGGCATCCGACCAAATCTCCTAAAAATCATTCCCACTCGATGGTGCCTGGCGGCTTGCTGGTCACGTCGAGGACTACTCGGTTCACCTCTCGGACCTCGTTCGTGATGCGGGTCGAGATCTTGGCGATCACGTCGTACGGGAGCCGTGACCAGTCCGCCGTCATGGCGTCCTCACTGGACACCGGCCGGAGCACCACCGGGTGGCCGTAGGTGCGCCCGTCTCCCTGTACGCCCACCGACCGCACGTCCGCCAGGAGCACGACCGGGAACTGCCAGACGTCCCGGTCGAGCCCGGCGGCGGTCAGTTCCTCGCGACCGATCTTGTCGGCGGCGCGCAGGATGTCGAGGCGCTCGCGGTCGACCGCGCCGATGATGCGGATGGCCAGGCCGGGGCCGGGGAACGGGTGCCGCCAGACCATCTCCTCGGGCAGGCCGAGGGTGGCGCCCAGCGCGCGGACCTCGTCCTTGAACAGCGTCCGCAGCGGTTCGACGAGCTTGAACTGGAGGTCGTCGGGGAGGCCGCCGACGTTGTGGTGCGACTTGATGTTGGCGGTGCCGGTCCCGCCGCCGGACTCGACGACGTCCGGGTAGAGCGTGCCCTGCACCAGGAACTGGACGTCGCCGGCGGAGGCGATCTCGCGGGCGGCCGCCTCGAAGACCCGGATGAACTCCCGCCCGATGATCTTGCGCTTCTCCTCCGGGTCGGTGACCCCCGCAAGTGCGGTCAGGAAGCGCTCTGAGGCGTCGACGACCTTCAGCTTGATGCCGGTCGCGGCGACGTAGTCCCGCTCGACCTGCTCGGCCTCACCCGCGCGGAGCAGCCCGTGGTCGACGAAGACGCAGGTGAGCTGGTCACCGACGGCCTTGTGGACGAGCGCGGCGGCCACCGCCGAGTCGACGCCGCCGGACAGCCCGCAGATCACCTCGGCCGAGCCGACCTGTGCCTGGATGGCCGCGACCTGGTCGTCGATGATGTTGCCCATGGTCCAGGTGGGCTCGATCTTGGCGATGTCGTAGAGGAACCGCTCCAGCATCTTCTGCCCGTGCGGCGTGTGCCCGACCTCGGGGTGGAACTGGACTCCGGCGAAGCCCTGGGCGACGTGCTCGAACGCGGCCACCGGCGCGCCCGCCGAGGTGGCGGTCACGGTGAAGCCCTGGGGCGCCTCGGAAACGGAGTCGCCGTGGCTCATCCAGACGTTCTGCTCGGCCGGCAGACCGACCATCAACGCGCTCTCGCCCGCGAGGCGCAGCGGCGTACCGCCGAACTCCCGGCGGCCGGTGTGCGCCACCGTGCCGCCGAGGGCCTGTGCCATCGCCTGGAAGCCGTAGCAGATGCCGAAAACCGGCACCCCGGCATCGAAGAGCTTCGCGTCGATCTGCGGCGCGCCCGGCTCGTAGACGCTCGACGGCCCGCCGGACAGGATGATCGCGGCCGGGTCCTTGGCCAGCATCTCGGCGACCGGCATCGAATGCGGGACGATCTCGGAGTAGACCTTCGCCTCGCGGACTCGGCGGGCGATGAGCTGGGCGTACTGGGCTCCGAAGTCCACCACGAGGACCGGGCGCGGCGTCGTCATGCGACAACCCTATCGTGCGGGCCGGTCGCCCCTGCTCAGCGGCGGCTGTCGGGACGCCGACGTCACACTGCGCGCAACGCCGCCGGGGCGCCGGCCGGGACGGCCGGGTGAACGGGGACGACGGGCTCGATCCGGGCGTAGGCCGCGCCCAGCGGCGGCCGAGGATCGGCCTCGCCCTTGTTCGGCCAGAACGAGAACGCCCGCTCGGCCTGCGCGGTGATCGTCAGCGACGGGTTCACCCCCAGGTTCGCGGTGACCGCGGCACCGTCGACGACGTGCAGGCCGTCGTGGCCGAAGATCCGGTGGTACGCGTCCACGACGCCGTCGGCCGGGGTGGCCCCGATCGCCGCCCCGCCCAGGATGTGCGCCGTCATCGGGACGTTGAACGCCTCCGGCACCGAGCCACCCGGAATCCCGCCGATCTCCTCGGCGAGGAGGCGTACCGCCTGATTCCCGGCCGGGATCCAGGTCGGGTTCGGTTCGCCGTGGCCGTGGCGGGCACGCAGCGACCGCCGGTGCCACACCGTCGCGAGCGAGTTGTCGAGCGACTGCATGACGAGCGCGATGATCGTGCGCTCCGACCAGCGGCGTACGAGGATCATCTGCGCGGTCGTCAGCGGCTGGCGCAGCATCGTGCCCAGCCAGCGCAGCGGCCGCCGGGGACCACCGTCGACCAGGAGACTCTGGAGCAGCCCCATCGCGTTGGAACCCTTGCCGTAGCGGACCGGTTCGATGTGCGTACGCGAGTCGGGGTGGAACGAGCTGGTGATGGCCACGCCCTCGCTGTAGTCGACGCCGCCGCGCTTGAAGTCGCCCAGCGGCATCGCCGCGCCGAGCAGCGCCTCCGAGTTGGTCCGCGTCAGTTCGCCGATACGCGGGGACAATCCCGGCAGGTCGCCGGAGTGGCGGGCGGCGTGCAGGAGCCGTTGGGTGCCGAGCGCGCCGGCCGCGAAGACGACCTGATCCGCCTCGAGCACGCCACCGCCGATCGCGCGGGCGCGCTTGCGGAACCGGGCGTTCGTCCGGGCCACCTCGATCCGGTAGCCGCCGCCGGGCTTCGGGGTCACCCGAGTCGCCGTCGTGTACGCGTACACCTGCGCCCCGAGCTGCTCGGCGAGGTAGAGGTAGTTCTTCATCAAGGTGTTCTTGGCACCGTGCCGGCAGCCGGTCATGCACTGTCCACAGTGCAGGCACCCGCTCCGGTCCGGCCCCACGCCGCCGAAGTAGGGGTCGGCCACCTTCTCCCCCGGCCGCCCCAGGTGCACGCCGACCGGCGTCAGCCGGAACGACGGGCCGACCCCCATCCGCTCCGCGACCTTCTTCATCGCCTCGTCCGGCGGGGTCATCCGGTCGTAGGTCACCACGCCCAGCATCCGTTCGGCCTGGTCGTAGTGCGGCTCCAGCTCGTCGGCCCAGTCCGTGATGCCCCGCCACTGCGGGTCGGCGTAGAAGTCGGGCAGCGGACGGTACAGCGTGTTGGCGTACACGAGGCTGCCGCCGCCGACGCCGGCCCCGGAGAGCACCATCACCCCGGCGCCCTTCTGCCCCTTGGCCGGACGCAGCAAAGTGATCCGCTGGATGCCGTAGCAGCCGAGCGCGGGCGCCCAGAGATAGCGACGCAGTCGCCAGCTGGTCTTGGCGAAGTCCGCGTCGGCGAAGCGGCGGCCCGCCTCGAGCACCGCGACCGAGTAGCCCTTCTCGGCCAGGCGCAGTGCGGCCACGCTCCCGCCGAACCCGGAGCCGATGACGACGACGTCGAACCTCATCAGCGAATTATTACCGTGCAGTAACGTGCTGCGCTAGGGGTGGGCCGGCCGATCGGCGTCGTAGAGCCAGTCCTGGAAGAGCGCCTGCAGCGACTGCCCGCTGATCCGCTCGGCGACCGCCTGGAACTCCGACGTCGTCCCGTTGCCGTCGCGCTTCTCGGCCGCCCACGTCTTGAGGATCGAGAAGAACTTCTCGTCGCCGACCTTCAGCCGCAGCGCGTGCAACGCCATCCCGCCCCGCTGATAGACCGAGCTGCTGAAGACCTTGGTGGCGCCCGGCTCGGCCGGCGGCGTACGCCAGATCGGGCTCAGCTCGTTGCGGTACTGACGCTCGAACTGGTCGGAGATCGACGGGCCACCGCTGTGCTCCTGCCACATCCACTGGGCGTACGTCGCGAAGCCCTCGTTGAGCCAGATGTCGGCCCACTGCTTCACCGAGACGCTGTCGCCGAACCACTGGTGGGCCAGCTCGTGCGCGACGACTCCGCCCTGGTCGCCGTTGTCCACCATGGACGCCGGGTAGATCGGCCGGGTCTGCGTCTCCAGGGAGAAGCCCAGCTCCGGATCGTCGACCACGATCGCGCCGTACGCCTCGAACGGGTACGCCCCGAAGTACTGCTCGAAGTAGTCGCAGATCGCCGTCGTCTTCCCCACGGCTGCGGCGACCTGGGGATCGGTGATCGAGGTGGCGATCGCGATGCGGACCGGCTTGCCGTTGTGCGTGCTCTCCACCGTCTTGAGATCGCCGACGGCGAACGTCGTCAGGTACGACGCCATCGGCGAGCCGACCGTCCAGCGCCACGTGGTCCAGCCGCCGGACGACTCCTTCTTGGCGAGCGTGCCGTTGCTGATGACCTCCTCGCCGTCCGGGACGGTGAAGGCGAGCGTGTACTTCGCCTTGTCCGACGGGTGGTCGTTGACCGGGAACCAGGTGCTGGCCGACTCGGGCTCGCCCGCCATGTACTCGACGCCGTTGATCCGGCGGAAGCCGGTCTGCCCCAACGTGAGCGACGAGATCTCGCTCGGCTTTCCGGCGTACCGGACGGTCGTCGTGAAGCCGGCCCCCGCCGTGAGCGCGACCTTGGGCTGGACGACGAGCTCGTCGCCGTCCCGGCGGAAGGTCGCGGCGTCCGGGCCGACCTGGACGCTGGACACGGTGAGCCCGCGCAGGTCGAGGTTGAACTGCTGCAGTGCGGCCGTCGCCTTGGCCGTCAGCGTGGCGACGCCCTCGATGCCGCCGTCGGCGGCGAGCTTGATCGCGAGATCGTAGGTCTCGACGTCGTAGCCGCCGTTGCCGTAGGTCGGGAAGTAGGGGTCGCCGAGTCCGGCCGAGCCGACACCCTGCGTCACCGACTCCGGGGCGACCGGAGTCGGCATCGACGGCAGAGTGATCGGATCCTTCCCGACCGCCTGGCAGCCGACCAGGGCGATGGCCAGCAGGCCCGTGATCGAACCAGTGAGAAGCTTGCGCCGCATGGGAGCAAAGCTATCTCAGCGGTCGAGCATCAGGCCGACCTTCTGGAACTCCTTGACGTCGCGGTAGCCGCACTTGGCCATGGCTCGCTTGAGCCCGCCGAACAGGTTCATGCGGCCGTAGGGATCGTCGGACGGGCCGTAGAGCACCTGGTCCAGGCTGCCCATCGGCTCGGCGTAGGAGCCGACGGCGCCCCGCGGCAGCTTCGGGTGGCTCGCGGACGAGTGCCACCACAGTCCGCCGGCCGGCGCCCCTTCGGCGAGAGCCAGCGGCGCGCCGAGCATCACCGAGTCCGCCCCGCAGGCGAGCGCCCGCGCGATGTCGCCGGAGGTGTGAACGTCACCGTCGGCGATGAGGTGGACGTAGCGCCCGCCGGTCTCGTCGAGGTAGTCGCGCCGGGCCGCCGCCGCGTCGGCGATCGCCGTCGCCATCGGGACCCGGATGCCGAGAACGGTGTCGCTGGTCGAGTCGTCGTCGGCGCCGACGCCCACGATCACCCCGGCCGCCCCGGTACGCATCAGGTGCAGCGCGGTCTGGTAGTTCGTGCAGCCGCCGACGATCACGGGCAGATCGAGGTCGGCGATGAACTCCTTGAGGTTCAGCGGTTCATCCACAGTGGAGACGTGCTCGGCCGAGACGATCGTGCCCTGGATGACCAGCAGGTCGACGCCGGCGTCCAGGATGACCGGGGCCAGCGCAAGGGTGTGCTGCGGCGACACCCGGACGGCCACGGTGATCCCGGCCTCCCGCATCACGCGTACGCGTTCGGTGATCAGCTCCGGCTTGATCGGCTCGGCGTAGATCTCCTGCAGCCGCGGAGTGATCGGCTCGTCGGCCTCCACCACCGTACGCAGGTCGGCGAGCAGCTTCGAGGGGTCCTCGTAGCGGGTCCACAGCCCTTCGACGTTGAGGATGCCGAGGCCGCCGAGGCGGCCCAGCTCGATCACCCGGTCGGGCGACATCGTCGCGTCGCTGGGATGCGCCGCGCACGGGATCTCGAAGCGGTACGCGTCGAGCTGCCAGGCGGTGGAGACGTCGTCGACGTCCCGGGTCCGGCGGCTCGGCACGATGGCCACGTCGTCGAGGTGATAACCGCGCTGCGCGGCCTTGCCCAGTCCGATCTCGACGGTGTCACGCATTGGCGGCCCTTCAGCGGGATTGGTAGTTCGGGGCTTCGACGGTCATCTGGATGTCGTGCGGGTGGCTCTCCTTGAGCCCCGCCGAGGTGATCCGGACGAGCTGGCCACGCTTCTGCAGCTCGGCCACGCTGTCCGCGCCACAGTAGAACATGGCCTGACGCAGACCGCCCACGAGCTGGTGGGCGACGGTCGCCAACGGGCCTCGGTAGGGCACCTGGCCCTCGATGCCCTCGGGGATGAGCTTGTCGGCCTGCGTCACGTCGGCCTGGAAGTAGCGGTCCTTGGAGTAGGACTGCGCCGCCGGTCCCCGGGCCATCATCGCGCCCAGCGACCCCATGCCCCGGTACGCCTTGAACTGCTTGCCGTTGGAGTAGACGAGGTCGCCCGGCGACTCCTCGCAGCCGGCCAGCAGACCGCCGAGCATGACGGTGCTGGCCCCGGCCACGATCGCCTTGGCGATGTCGCCCGAGTACTGGATGCCACCGTCGCCGATCACCGGCACGCCCGCCGGGCGGGCGGCGCGGGCCGCCTCCATGATCGCCGTGATCTGCGGTACGCCCACCCCGGCGACGATCCGCGTGGTGCAGATGGCGCCCGGCCCGACGCCCACCTTCACGGCGTCGACACCCGCCTCGACCAGGGCCTTGGCTCCGGCGTACGTGGCGACGTTGCCGCCGACGATGTCGACGTCGGTCTCCTTCTTGAGCCGCACGACCAGCTCGGGAACCGCCCGGTTGTGCCCGTGCGCGGTGTCTACCATGATCACGTCGACGCCGGCCTCGATCAGCGCCTTCGCCCGCTTGTAGCCGTCGTCGCCGACGCCGACCGCCGCGCCGACCCGCAGGCGGCCCGCCGAGTCCTTCGTCGACAACGGGAACTGCTCGCTCTTGGCGAAGTCCTTGACCGTGATGAGGCCGCGCAGCCGGCCGGAGTCGTCGACCAACGGCAGCTTCTCGACCTTGTGGCGGCGCAACAGCTGCTGCGCCTCCTCCTTGGAGACGCCGACCTGTGCGGTGACCAGCGGCATGGGGGTCATGACGTCGGCGACGCGGGCCGACTTGTCGGCGACCCAGCGCATGTCGCGGTTGGTCACGATGCCGACGAGGACGCCGGTGGCGTCGATCACCGGTACGCCGGAGATCCGGTAACGGCCGCAGAGCGCGTCGACGTCGCGGATGGTGTCCTCGGGCGAACACGTGACGGGGTTGGTGATCATGCCGGACTCGGAGCGCTTCACCAGGTCGACCTGGGCCGCCTGCTCCTCGACCGAGAGATTGCGGTGCAGTACGCCGAGGCCGCCCTGCCGGGCGAGCGCGATCGCCATCCGGGCCTCGGTCACCGTGTCCATCGCGCTGGAGACCAGCGGGATCTGGAGGGTGATGTTTCTCGTGATCTGTGTGACCGTCGTGACCTGGCTCGGAATCAGGTCCGATTCGCCCGGCACGAGCAGCACGTCGTCGAAGGTCAATCCCAGCGGAATCTCGATTGGGCCGTCGCCGGTCAGCTCCACGTAAACCCCCTCAAGCAGCGATATCCCATCCTAGCCAGTAGCGGTTCCGGCGAGGCCGGTGGGCCGTGGTGATCCACCGCTCGAACCGGCCAGAGACGGGCGAGATCGAGCGGGCGACTCGACCCCGGCCGATGCCACATCACCCGCCCGTTGGCATTACGGTGAAGGTGTGCACGATGAGCCGCTCGATCCCTTCCACGGCGATCCGGCCGACCCGGCCGCCAACCTCGGCGACCCGGACGGCGACGAGTTCGACGAGCTGTCGCCGGAGGAGCGGGAAGACCTCATGGAGGACCTCGGCGAGCTGGAGGTCTTCCAGGTTCTGCTGTCTCCGCGCGGCATTCGCGGGCTCGTCATCGACTGCCAGGACTGCCAGGAACCGCATTACTTCGACTGGGACCTGCTGCGCGGCAATCTGCGTCATCTGCTCGACTCCGGCCGGCCACGCGTCCACGAGCCGGCGTACGATCCCGACCCCGATCATTACGTGAGCTGGGAGTACGCCCGCGGCTACAGCGACGCCGTGGCGGACCTCGCCGAGAACGGCTGATTGTCGTCTTCGTCCCGAAGCGCGCCTGGCGCGCTGGATCAGGCGATTCCCTGATCCAGCGCGCTGGTGAGCGCTGAGCGCGGCGTGAGGGGTTGACGCCGCGATCGACAGTTAGTTGACCAGGCCGGCGCGGAATCCGGCCGCCACGGCATGGGCCCGGTCGCGCGCGCCCAGCTTGCGGAACAACCGCCGGGCGTGGGTCTTGACCGTGTCCTCCGAGACGAACAGCTCCCGGCCGATCTCGGCGTTGCTGCGGCCGTCAGCCATGCCGCGGAGGACCTGCAGTTCCCGCTCGGTGAGGGTGGTCGAGCGGGTCGGGCGCAGCGGTGAGGGGAGCCGCGCTTCGTCCGGCAGGTCGGTGCGCTGGGCTGGGACCATGGTCGGCAGGCCGACACTGCGCGTCGCCGCGGCGGGCGCGCCGTTGGCCGGCCACCGCAGGGTTCCCGGCACTCCCGGCCCACCGTTGGTGGGACGAGCCGCCCACGCCGGATCGGGCGGGCGGGCAGCCGGTGCGGTGGCGTACCGGACGATGACGAGCAGCAGGGCTTTGGCCGCCGCGCTGACGACGTCGCCGTCGGTTCCGCCGATGAGTCCGCGCGCGCCGGCCTCGATCGCCGCCCGGGCGATCTGGGGGTCTTCGAGGCCGAAGAGCACCAGGGTGGCGCGGGGCGAGACCTGGAGCGCGCGACGGGTGAAGCCGACCGTGTCCGGCCGGGTGAGTGCCGTGTCCACCAGGATGATCTCGGCGGGCTCGGTCGTGAGCTGCGTGAGCGCGTCGTGCGCGGTCACGGCGGTACGGACGGCGGGCATGACGCCGAGCCGTTGGGCACAGGTGGCGACGCCTTGTGCCGCCTGGGCGGAGCGGACGCATACGAGGACGGTCTGCACGGTGATCCCCCTCTCCTCTATGGAGGAGACCACGAGAAACACTGATCATTACGCGGTTTCGGGGGAAAGTGTCGAAAACTCTGCCACGCGCCGCCGGGACGGGCGACCCAGGATGACCGGGACAGATGACTCCTGACAGACGAGTGTAGGAGGAGTAACGTCTTTCGTCGGCCCCCCGTGTGGGTTGGCATGTCACGGCCCAGCCATGGGTATGGCACCACTGTGCGGAAAATCGCGACGCGGCCAGCATCGGGAGGTGACCGATGACCAACGTACGTAGGCTCCCAGGTCCGATAGCGGACATCTGGGAATGGCAACACGAGGGTGCCTGTCGGGGACGAGACAGCGCGCAGTTCTTTCACCCGGACGGCGAACGCGGCTCCTCACGGGGTCGGCGGGAGTCCGCGGCGAAACAGGTGTGCCGCAATTGTCCCGTTCGCGCGGAATGCGCAGCCCACGCGCTCGTCACTCATGAGACCTACGGCGTCTGGGGCGGTTTCACCGAGACCGAACGGCTCCGGCTACAGATGATCGGCTGGAAGGACCTCGCCGACCGGCACTGCCACCGGGTGGACGTCTCCCGGCTGGAAGCCCGGCTGGTGCGAGGCATACCTGCCCAGCGCCACTGACCCCTGCTTCATCGAAACGCTGCGTCGACAGCCCGAGGGCCCCGAGCCCTCGGGCTCGTCACGTGATGCGTACGCCTACGGAGTGCCAGCCGGTCGCGCCGTCCGGCTCGACCGAGCTGCGCCGCTCGGTCTGGGTCTCCCCCGTCGCGTCGGTCGCCCGCACCGTCAGCGTGTACTCGCCCGGCGTGGCCGACCACGGCAGCCGCCACTGCTTCCAGGTGTCCACCGAGACGGTGTCCAGCAGCTCCGCCTCCTGCCACCGGCCGGCCTCGGCCTCGGTGCTGATCTGCACCTCGACCTTGGCGATGCCCCGGTGCTGCGCCCAGGCCACCCCCGCGACGGTCAGGTCGCCGGCATGTTTCGAACCGGTCGGCGTGTCGATCCGTGACTGCGTTTTGATCGGCGCCTGGGCGGACCAGCCACGGCGCACCCAATAGGCGTCGAACTCGGCGAACGTGGTCAACTCCAGCTCCGTGATCCACTTGCAGGCGCTCACGTAGCCGTACAGGCCCGGCACCACCATGCGTACCGGGAAACCGTGCTCCACCGGCAGCGGCTCGCCGTTCATCCCGACCGCCAGCATCGCGTCCCGGCCGTCGAGCAACACCTGCGTCGGCGTGCCGCACGTCCAGCCGTCCACGGCCCGCTGCACCACCTGGTCCGCGCCGGCGTGCGGAGCAGCCCGCTCCAACAGGCTCTTGACGGGTACGCCGAGCCAGCGCGCGTTGCCGATCAGGTCGCCGCCGACCTCGTTGGAGACGCAGGCGAGGGTCACATAACGCTCGATCATCGGCATCGCCAGGAGTTCGGCGTACGTGATCGTCAGTTCGTGGTCGACCGCGCCGTGGATGCGCAGTCTCCAGGTGTCCGGATCGACCTGCGGCACGATCAGCGACGTGTCGATCCGGTAGAACTCCCGATTGGTCGTGACATAGCCGGAGGGCAATGTGGACGGTGCCGGGGCCGGCGAACCCGCCGGAGCGGGCAACTCGACCCGCGAACGGGCCTCCGCCACCCCACGCCGGTCGGCGAGCGCCCGCCCGGCCAGACCGGCCACCACGGCTCCGGCCGCGGTCAGTCCGGCCAGCTTCAGAAAAGTACGCCGATCGCCGCTCTCGGACTCGGGCCGCTGCTCTGTGCGTACCAGCAGATAGAGGGTGAGCGCCGCGGCCGCGCCCCCGACCACCGAGGGCAGGACCCAGGCGACGGTGGCACCCTCCCGAGTGCCCGCCGCGACCGCACCGACCAGCGCGAACAGCGAGATCCCGAGGACGCCGAGGGCGACCGAGCGACGAGCCAGCAGGCCGATGGCGGCCGCGATCAGCAAGAGCACGACGGCCGTGCCGGTGAGCAGCGCGAGCTTGTCCTTGGTGCCGAAGACGCTGATCGCGAACTGCTTGAGCCACTCCGGCACGTGGTCGATCACCCAGCCGTCCACCGCGACCAGCGGAGCGCTGCGGGGGCCGGTGAAGACCGCGACCAGTTCGGCCAGGCCGACCGCGACGAGGGCGGCCGTGATCCCGGCGAGGGCGGCGCGAGTCTTCGTCATGCCCCCCATTCTCGCTCCGATCCCCGGCGGCCGTCTCTTACGGAAGCCTTACCCCGAGTACGCCGAAAGGCGCCGCGGGCGAACCGCGACGCCTTTCGGGACCGAACCGGTCAGAAACCGGGACCGTGCTGGTGGCCGTGCCCGTGCGAGTGCCCGTGGCCGTTGGCCGGAGCCTCCTCCTTGGGCTTCTCGACCACGAGCGACTCGGTCGTCAGCAGCAGCCCCGCGATGGAGGCCGCGTTGACGACCGCGTTGCGGGTCACCTTCACCGGGTCGACGATGCCGGACTTGACGAGGTCCACATAGGAACCGTTCGCCGCGTCGAGACCCTCGCCCCAGCCGCTCTCGCGGACCTTCTGCACGACGACGTAGCCGTCGTGGCCGGCGTTCTGGGCGATCCAGCGCAGCGGCTCGTCGAGCGCCTTGCGGACGATCGAAACGCCGATCGCCTCGTCGCCCGACAGCCCGATGCCCTGGTCGAGGATGGTGGCGACCTGCGCCAGCGCGGCGCCGCCGCCCGGCACGATGCCCTCCTCGACCGCCGCCCGGGTCGCCGAGATGGCGTCCTCGATCCGGTGCTTGCGCTCCTTCAGCTCGACCTCGGTGGCCGCACCGACCTTGATCACCGCGACGCCGCCGGACAGCTTCGCCAGCCGCTCCTGCAGCTTCTCGCGGTCCCAGTCGGAGTCGGACGCCGCGATCTCGGCCCGGATCTGGTCGACCCGGCCCTTGACCTCGGTCGCCGAACCGCCGCCCTCGACGATCGTGGTGGTGTCCTTGTCGACCACGATCCGCCGGGCCTGGCCGAGCTGCTCCAGCCCGACGGCGTCGAGCTTGTAGCCCAGCTCGGGCGCGATCAGCTCGCCACCGGTCAGGATCGCCAGGTCCTGCAGCATCGCCTTGCGGCGGTCGCCGAATGCCGGGGCCTTGACCGCGCAGACCTTGACGGTCTTGCGGATCGAGTTCACGACGAGCGTCGACAGCGCCTGGCCCTCGACGTCCTCGGCCACGATCAGCAGCGGACGGTTGGCCTGCACGACCTTCTCCAGCACCGGCAGCAGATCCTCGATGGCCGAGATCTTCTGCGTGGTGATCAGCAGGTAGGCGTCCTCCAGGACCGCCTCGCCCGCCTCCGCGTCGGTGGTGAAGTGCGGGGAGATGAAGCCCTTGTCGAACTGGAGACCTTCGGTGACCTCGAGCTCGGTCTGCATGGTGGAGCCGTCCTCGACGGTGATGACACCGTCCCGGCCGACCTTCTCCATCGCCTCGGCGATCAGGTCGCCGATCGTGGCGTCCTGCGCCGAGATCGTCGCGACCTGGGCGATCTCCTGCCGGTCGTTCACCTGCACGGCCTTGCCGAGCAGTTCCTCGCTGATCCGGGCGGCCGCGGCGTCGATGCCCCGCTTGAGGCCCGACGGGTTCGTCCCGGCGGTGACGTTCCGCAGACCCTCGTGGACCATGGCCTGGGCCAGGACGGTCGCGGTCGTCGTGCCGTCGCCGGCGACGTCGTTCGTCTTGGTCGCGACCTCCTTGACCAACGCCGCACCCAGGTTCTCGTACGGGTTGGTCAGCTCGATCTCCTTGGCGATGGTCACGCCGTCGTTGGTGATCGTCGGAGCCCCGAACTTCTTGTCCAGCACGACGTTGCGTCCGCGCGGGCCGAGGGTGACCTTGACCGCGTCGGCGAGCGCGTCGACCCCGTGCTCGAGCAGGTGCCGGGCGTCGTCCGAGAAGCTCAGAATCTTCGCCATTCTCACTCCTTCATCGCGATGGCCCGGCTCCCCTGGAGTTCACTCAGGGTCGCCGGGCCATCGGCCGGGTCACTTCTCGATGACCGCGAGGACGTCACGGGCGGAGAGCACCAGGTACTCCTCGCCGGCGTACTTGATCTCGGTGCCGCCGTACTTCGAGTAGACGACGGTGTCGCCGACCTGCACGTCGACCGGGATCCGAGCGCCCTTGTCGTCGAAGCGGCCGGGGCCGACGGCGAGGACGGTGCCCTCCTGCGGCTTCTCCTTGGCGGTGTCGGGGATAACGAGCCCCGACGCGGTGGTCGTCTCAGCCTCGTTCGCCTGGACCAGGATGCGGTCCTCGAGCGGCCTGATCGCAACCTTCGTCGCGGTAGTCACGAGCATACCCTCCTGGGGTATCGGAAATCGCTGTCTCTCACCCTCCGCAGCGGCACCGTCGTCGCGGGTGCCGGACCGCTGTGGCTGGCTGGTGCCCTGGTGGCACTTGTCATTCTTAGCACCCTCAGCAGGAGAGTGCTAAACCGAAGGTTATGACGTGGCTAGCACTCAGTCAAGGAGAGTGCCAGTACGATC
>JABFYB010000198.1 GCA_013361475.1 Hamadaea sp. | reverse complement strand
TACCGGACGGCGATGACCGTGCGAGGGCTTCGGTCAGCCGCGCCACCACTTCTGGTTGGCGCCGCCGGTGCAGTCCCACTGCTGTAGCGGCGTGCCGGTGCCACCCCAGCCGGTGACGTCGACGCACTTGTTGGCTTGCGGATTGACCAGGTCGTTGGCGCCGCTGAGGACGAACTGCTGGGCCGGGTTGCCGCTGCAGTACGCGATCTGGATGGCCGCTCCGGCGGCGGTCGATCCCCAGGCGACGTCCATGCACAGGTTGTTGACGGTGCGGATCGTGCCGTCGCCGGGGAATGTCCAGTTCTGCGCGTTGGTGCCGTTGCAGTCCCAGAGTTGCAGACGCTGGCCGTCGGCGAAGTTCGAGTTCGGAACGTCGATGCACTTGTTCTGCCAGCCGATGATGCGGCTGGTGCCGCCGCCGGTCGTGGTCAGGCTCAGCCCGTACGCGCCGAGGATTTCATTGACGGGCTGGAACACCGTGGTGCCTCCGGTGGTGCAGTTGCCACCGGCGCCGGAGGTGACGCCCTGTGCCTGGTTGCCTGACATCCAGGAGCCGCCCGAGTCGCCGGGTTCGGCGCAGGCATTGGTCTGGGTGAGCCCGTAGACGAGCGAGCCTGAGTAGTTCACTGTCACGTTCTTGGCCTGCACAGTTCCGCACCGCCAGCCGGTCGTGCGTCCGGACCGGCAGATGGAGCTGCCGACGGGTGCTTCGGCTGAGCCGGCGACGGCGACGTTGCCGCCGGCGTAGTCGTTGACCCACGGGCGTGGGGTCCAACTGCTGTTCGTTCGGACCCACGCGTAGTCGTTTCCGGGGAACGAGGAACCGGCGAAGGTGCCCTGGGCGACGTTGTTGTAGCCCCAAGTCGGGTTGCCGGCGGTGCCGCAGTGCCCGGCGGTGACGAAGCCGCCGTTGTTCACGGAGAAGCCGACCGAGCACAGGGTGGTGCCGTTGATGTTGTACTGGTCGCCGCCGCGGATGTCGTAGACGGGCTGGAACGGTCGAGTGCCGGTGTCCAGGCGGACAGCGTCGCCGGTGAGGTGGGCGGCGTCGGCCAGCCGTCGCCCGGATGACGCGCTGGCGGCGGCGATGACGACTTGGTTGGCGGCCGGGTCGACGTACCAGGCGTACACGTCCTTCGCGGCGGTGTTGGCCACGGCGTCGAGATCCTTCTTCGCATCGGCCAGGTGGTGTTCGGTACGGGCGACGGTGACCGGTTTCGCTCCGGCCGCCTGGACGAGGGCGGCGTCGGCGGAGGTGAGGACGCCGACGGCGAGCTGGGCGTCGCCGGCGGAGTACCACGCGCCGCCGAAGCGGTCGCCCAGAGCTGCCCGTACACGGGGCTCGACGGCCATGGCGGCTGCTTCGTGGGCCTGGCGGATGTGGGCCTGGGTTGGCGTCAGGTGCAGGTCCCGTTGCAGTGCCTGCTGGAGGGTGGTCGATGGTTGCGGTCCGGCCGGGCGTGCTTGAGCAGGGGCGGGAAGGGTTGACGCTGCGGCGAGGGCGAGTGCGCCGGCCGTTGCTACGAGTCTCACGATTGGTCCTAGGGGTTCGGGGACGAGGACGTGAGAGCGCTCTCTTGCAGGACACTTTACAGTTACATGTCTGGATGTTCAACGGGTGCGGTGCTGTCCGCTCATCGGAACCGCCCGCGACATTTGGTGTGGCTGGAAGGGTCAGGCGACAGGGTTTTGCAGCGGCTCCTGCCTATCACGTGGGTAAGGACCCAGATTTTGACGCCGTCTCCTAGGGTTCGCGGTACTACCCCGAGCGCGGAGGTGCAGCGTGCCGATTCAGGTCGTGCTCATGATCGTCGTATTCTTCGGAATCGGAACGGTCGTCCTCCTCACACCGGTCAGCGACCGCGCGGCGAGTACCTTCGAGGCGTACCACCGCGTGAATCTGACGCCGGCTGGGCGAGAGCGGCTCACGGCGTACTTGAACACGCGTCGCCGGGCGCGGACGATCGGTGTGCTCGCGGCGGCCGCGGCCAGCCTTGCCGTCACCGCCACCTCGCACGGCATCCAGCTCAACCTGATCATGCTGATGGCCGGCTGGTTCGCCGGAGCAGTCGCGGCCGAACTCCGGCAGCGCCACCGCACCAGGTCCGACGAGCAGTACGGGTCATCGGCCGGCCGGCTGCCGGTGCCGGTCGCCCTCATCGGTGTGACCCTCGCGTATGCGGTGTCTGCGGTCGTGCTGCGGAGCGAGGGAACCAGTGTTGCCGCCATCCTTCGCTGGGCGGTGGCGGCGCTCGCTGTCTGCTCGGTATCACTCGCTGCCACGGCTTTCGTCGCCCGCAGCGGCCTGCGCGATCTCGATCAGCCCGACAGCGACCTGGGACCGGCGACCTCGGCCAGCGCCGTCCGCGGCCTGACCGCCGGCGGAGCATTTCTCGCCATGCTGTGCCTGGCGAAGCTATGGGAACACACCGTTCCCGGACCCTACGACGAGACAAGATTCCCGCAGCTGGCGACCCTGGCGGTCCTGCTCCTGGCTTTCGCTGCGCTCTCGTCGAACAATCTGAAGCACCCAGCTGCCCGTATCGGTCTGGCGGCGCTGTTGATCGTCATCCCGCTGGCCTGGGCGGTACCGGTCCGGCTGGCACAATCGCCGCCCGTCCAGCCGGACCAGGTCCACGCGGTGGCCACCCTGCGTCTCGTCACACTCGACCGCCTCGCCGAAGCGGCATCCGATCTCGGCCTGACCGGACAGCTACAGCCCCAACCGGCCGCAGCGTCCATGTCGGAACTCGTCGGCCGGATCGACATCGACCGGCCCGCCCTCGACGGCGACTACTACATGCTCCTTGGCATTGACCGCCGCACCGGCAGGCCTGTCGATTACCTGTACGGGCCGGACGGCGCCGTCTGGTACGGCGGCTGGAGCACGATGCTGTCCCGCCGCTACCCGTGGCTGTCCAGCGTCGCGCCGATCGAGAACGACCGCGGCTACATGAACCCCGTGATGGGGGTACGGCTCGGCAGCGCCGAAGCCAAGCCGCTGTGGTTCAGCACCCCGATCGCAGACAACGGCAGGTACTCGGTCGCAGATTTGCAGCTGGTCATCTTCCTCGTCCGCAAGGACGACCGATACATCTACTGGGCACGTCCCGTGGAGACCATCGCCGGATAACACTGCGTCCTCAGCCGCGACCTGGACTCGGCCAGGCTGGCCGA
>JABFYB010000684.1 GCA_013361475.1 Hamadaea sp. | reverse complement strand
ACCTCGCCGAACGACTCGTAGGTACGCCCCCAGCGGTCGTTGCGGGCGACGCACAGGCAGGGCGCGAAGTCCCAGTCGATGCCGGTGCCGCTGACCTCCTCGGCGACGGCCTGCCCGATCTGCTGGACCAGTGCGGGATCGCGGGTCGCGCCGAGCCCGATGTTGTGCGGGAAGATCGTCGCACCGACCACGTTGTTGTGGCCGTGCACGGCGTCGACGCCATAGATCATCGGGATCTGCAACGGCGTCGCCAAGGCCCCGGCCTGGAACGAGTCGTACATGTCGGCCCAGCTCGTGGCGGTATTCGGGGTCGGGGCGGAACCGCCGCCCGACAGGATCGACCCGAGGCGGTAGGTGGTGACGTCGGTGGCGGTCGCGCTGCCGCGCTCGGCCTGGGTCATCTGGCCGATCTTCTCGTCGAGCGTCATCCGCGACAGCAGATCGGCGACGCGCGTCGCGACGGGCAACGACGGGTCCTGGTACGGCAGCCCGGCAGCTTGGACGCTGCCAGGCAGAGTCATCCCGGCTAAAACTAAGACCGGAACAAAGAGCAGGGACGCGCGGGAACGGAAGACAGTGGGCATGACCTACGTGTACGCGCGACTTCGATCAGTGTCAATCGGGCGATCTCCTGCGCTGGATGAGGCGCGTCATGACACGGATCGGGCGATCCGCACGGCCTCCTCCTTCGCGGTCACGCCTTCGAGCCGGTAGGTGACCGAGCCACGCTGCCAGACGAGACACGGCCCGGACAGCCGGGTCGTCTCCGTCTGCTGCCTGCCCCAGCGGTCCACGTAGACCAGTGGATGCGGCTCGGCCAGCCAGATGAGGTCGCCGCCGAGCCACTCCACGCCGTCGGCGGTCTTCGTGAACGCCAGTTCCAGGGTGCCGTCGACTTCGTCGAGGCGTACGCCGGGGTAGACCAACGTCACCACGCGGGGATGCCCGTCCGGGCCGGGATCGGCCAGCTCCACCCGCTGCGGGTCGCCGAGTGCCGCCGGCACGCCGATCGGGAAGGCCGCCCGCGCGCGGGCCTGCGCCAGATCGCCGCTGGTCAGGTTCGGCAAGGGACTCGGAGTCGGGGCGATGCTCGGCGCCGGTTCGCCGTGGCGTACCTCGACGCCGCCGAGCCGCAGGATCGTGGTCACCACGTCGGCGACGGCCGTGCGTACGGGCGGGACGAAGACGACCGTCAGCACCGTGGCGATCACGAGGATGGCGACGATCAACTGCGTACGCAGCTTGGCGAGCGCCCGGCTGGCCCGGGACTTCACCGTGCCCTTCGGCCGGTCGAGCAGGTCGGCCGTCTCCGCCTCGGACATGTCCAGCAGGTAGCGGTAGACCAGTACGTCCCGGTCGGCGGGGCTCAGCTGGTTGAGCGCCGAGACCAGCTCCGCACGCCGTTCGGCCGACAGTGCTCCGTCGACCGCGTCGTCGCGTTCGATCGGCAGTCCTTCGGCGACCGCCGCCCGTTCCAGCAAACCGGCCCGTCGCTGGCGGGTGCGGTGCAGATTCCGGGTCTCGTTCGCGACGATCGTCAGCAGCCACGAGCGGAACGACGAGTCGCCGCGAAAGGTGCCCAGGCGCCGGTACGCCTTGACGTAGGCCTCCTGCACCACGTCCTCGGCGTCGTCACCCGCCCCGAGCAGGGTGGCCGTCCGCCGGGCGAGCGCGCTCGTCCGGGCGACCAGCTCCGCGTACGCCTGCTGGTCGCCGGCCGCGGCCCGCTCGACGAACGCGGCTTCAGTGACGGCTTCGGATTCCATGGACTCCAGGATGACGCCTTTCGACACATGACAAGACACCGCGGGAACCTGGATGGTTCCACCGGTGTCGGCAGGACATGACGACACGACGGAATCTGCTCATGCTCGCGGGGGCCGCGGCCGCCGCTGCCGCGACGGCTGCCTGCGAAGCGACCGACGAAGCAAGTCCGGCTGCGGTACGCGTACCAGATGTGCTTGTCGTGAGGACTCGCGACGGCCTGGCGGTGGCCCGCGACGGCGGCCTGACCCCGGGGCGGGCCGGCGCCCTGTCGGCGACCGGTTCGACGCTGTGCCTGGCCACCGCGGCGGACAAGACGACGCAGCTGGACTTCACGACCACCTTGGCCGGTACGCGCCTCGGCGGTTATCCGGTGGACGGCCGCTGGACGCCCCGGGTGGTGCACGCAGACGGGTCGATGGTCGCGCTGGCCGCGCCCGAGGCCGACCCGCTGCGGCCACGGGCGCGCGAGAAGACCACGATCGTGATCGCGGACTCGAAGCGGATCCTCCACAAGATCACCGTGCCGGGCGTGATCGAGCCGGACGCGTTCACCGCCGACCGGCTGGGCCTGTTCGTCCTGGAGTGGCTGCCCGCCACCGCGCCGGACCACTACCGAGTACGCCGCCTCGACCTGGGCACACAGAGCCTCGAACGGTTGTGGACGCGCGACAAGGTGCCGGTCCCGGCGGGCGCCGAAGAGGAGATGCGCGGCGAAGGACGGACCGCCGTCGCATCGCCGACCGGTCGGGTCCTCTACACCCTCTACACCCACCAACCGGGGCATCAGCACACCCGGGACCTGGTGTCGGGGCGGCCCGGCAACGTGCACGCGTTCGTCCACACCCTCGAGACCGAACAGAACTGGGCCTACTGCGTCGACCTGCCCGATCCGTTCGGGCACTCGCCGAGCGGCGCCTATTCGATCGCGTTGAGCGCCGACGGCTCGCTGCTGTTCGTCGTGGACCTCGCCGCCGGCGCGCTCGCCCGGATCTCCACCGAAACTCTGAAAGTGCTCGACATCGTCAAGGTCGGCTCCGACACCGGACCGGCGTACGCCGCCGCCTCGGACGAACACCTCTATCTGGGCGGTGACCACGGAGTTCAGGTGCTCGACCTCGCGGGAAAGGCGATCGAGCACTGGGCGACGGCACCGGTGCGGGGCCTCGCCGTCTCCCGCGACCTCCAGCGGGTGTACGCCGCCCGCGAAGGCGGTGTGACCTGGCGCGGAACGACATCGGGCGACGCCGCACTCGCCGGTGTCACCGGGCTGGTCCGTGTGGCGTGACGGTTACCGCATTGTTCGTGAGCGTCCCGCAGTAGGGTCGTCACTATGCCTATCCGCTCATCATCGGCCCGCTGGCAGGGCACGCTCACCGAAGGTTCCGGCACGATCCGCACCGGCAAGGGCGGCTTC
>JABFYB010000795.1 GCA_013361475.1 Hamadaea sp. | reverse complement strand
GCGCCGAGCGGAGGCGCCGAGCGGAGGCGCCGAGCGAGCGGAGGGAGATCAGCTGTGGGCGAAACGTCGTGATCACGACTTGAATGAGCGAGCACTCACTCAGTAAGCTCGCGGCGTGAAGACCGAGCCGAACCGACGACGCCGGGTGCCCGCGATGGCCCCGGACGATCGCCGGGCCGCGATCATCGCCGCGACGATTCCGCTGCTCAAGGAGCACGGCGTCCTGGTCACCACGAAGCAGATCGCCGAGGCGGCGGGAGTTGCCGAAGGCACCATTTTCGGGGTGTTTCCCGACAAGCCGTCGCTCGTGCGGGCGGCGATCATGAGTGTCTTCGATCCGGCGCCGCTGGAGCGGGCGTTGTCGGCCATCGACCCCGAGCAGGATCTCCGGGGCCGGCTGGTGGACACCGCGCACATCCTGGTCCGGGGCCTGAAGGAGAGCGGCAAGCTCATCGGGCTCATCCGCACCGCCGCCAAGGGCGAGGACGACGCGGGCGAGATGGTCGGCAAGATGAAGGAGATGCGCGAGCGCACCTTCGGGGCCGTCGCCGCCGTGATCGAGCCCGACCGGCAGCGGTTGCGGGTTCCCACGGAGACTGCGGCGCACATGCTCGTGAGCCTGGTCTTCGCGATGGGGCAGCAGGGACTGCTCGGCCAGGCCACCCCCCAGGACTTCCAGCCGCTCGACGCCGCGCAGATCGTCAGCCTGCTCCTGGACGGCCTGCTGGTGCCCGACGAGCCCGCCCCCGTCGCGCCGGACGAGACGCCGGACATCGCCGCGATGCTGCTCGACGGCTGGGAAGACGAGATCCGGGACATCGATCTGCACAACACCGCGAACGACACCGCGAACCGATCGGGAGAATGATGCTCATCCGCCTGTTGCGCAAGCACCTGCGGCCCTACCGGGGGGACATAACCCTGGTCGTGCTGCTGCAGTTCATCTCGACCCTGGCGACGCTCTACCTGCCCACCCTCAACGCCGACATCATCGACGACGGCGTGGTCACCGGCGACACCGGGAACATCCTCAAGATCGGCGGGGTGATGCTGGGCGTCACCCTGATCCAGATCGCCTGCTCGATCGGGGCCGTCTACTTCGGCGCCCGGACCGCGATGGCGGTCGGCCGGGACATCCGCGGGGCGCTCTTCGACCGCGTCGAGTCCTTCTCCCTGCGGGAGGTCGGGAAGTTCGGGGCGCCGTCGCTGATCACCCGGACCACCAACGACGTCCAGCAGGTGCAGATGCTGGTCCTGCTGACCTTCACGCTGATGGTGGCGGCGCCGATCATGATGGTCGGCGGCGTGATCCTCGCCCTGCGCCAGGACGTCCCGCTGTCGGCGTTGCTGCTGGTCATCGTGCCGATCCTGTTCGCCATCGTGGCGTTCCTCGTCGTCCGCATGCGCCCGCTGTTCCGGCTGGTCCAGGAGCGGATCGACAAGGTGAACCGGGTCGTCCGCGAGCAGATCACCGGCATCCGGGTCATCCGGGCGTTCGTCCGCGACGAGCGGGAGCACACGCGGTTCGCCGACGCCAACCAGCAGCTCACCGACGTGTCGCTCGCGGTCGGCAAGCTGATGGCGACCGCGTTCCCGACCGTCATGCTGGTCGTGAACGTCTCCAGCGTCGCGGTGCTGTGGTTCGGCGGGCACCGGATCGCCGGCGGCGACATGGAGATCGGCGCGCTGACGGCGTTCCTGAGCTATCTCATGCAGATCCTGATGTCGGTCATGATGGCCACCTTCATGTTCATGATGATCCCGCGCGCGGAGGTCTGCGCCGAGCGCATCGAGGACGTGCTGGACACCGAGTCCAGCGTCGTGCCGCCGACCGCGCCGGTCACCGAGGTCAGCCGCGACGGCCGCCTGGAGCTGCGGCAGGTGGAGTTCCGGTACCCGGGCGCCGAGGAGCCGGTGCTGCGCGGGATCGATCTGGCCGCGCAACGCGGGCAGACGACCGCGGTCATCGGATCCACCGGGTCGGGCAAGTCCACTTTGCTGAATCTGGTGCCGCGCCTGTTCGACGTGACCGGCGGCGAGGTCCTCGTCGACGGCGTCGACGTACGCGAACTCGACCCCGCGCTGCTCGCGACGCTCGTCGGGTACGTGCCGCAGAAGCCGTACCTGTTCTCCGGGACGATCGCGTCGAACCTGCGCTACGGCAACCCGGACGCCACCGACGAGCAACTGTGGCGGGCGCTGGAGGTGGCCCAGGCCAAGGACTTCGTCTCGGAGCTGCCCGACGGATTGGCGTCGCCGATCGCCCAGGGCGGCTCCAACGTCTCCGGCGGTCAGCGGCAGCGTCTGGCCATCGCCCGCACGCTGGTGCTGCGGCCGGAGATCTACCTCTTCGACGACTCGTTCTCCGCGCTGGACTACGCGACCGACGCCCGGCTGCGGTCGGCGCTGCGGTCGGAGGTCGCCGACGCGACGGTCGTCATCGTCGCCCAGCGGGTCAGCACGATCCGCGACGCCGACCGGATCCTCGTCCTGGACGAGGGCCAGGTCGTCGGCGAGGGCACCCACACCGAACTCATGGACGGCAACCCGACGTACCGGGAGATCGTGCTGTCGCAGCTCACCGAGCAGGAGGCCGTCGCGTGACCAGTGAATCCCCGAACGGCAAGGCCGCCGCACCGGCCGGCGAGACGCCCGCGCAACCGGCCGCCCCGGTACGCCGGCCGCAGGGCGGCGGCCCCGGCTTCGGGCCGGGCCGGATGATGGGCGCACCAGCGGAGAAGCCGCTGGACTTCAAGGGCTCGTTGACGCGGCTGGTGAAGATGCTGCGGCCGGAGCGGTTCGTCGTGGGCGCGCTGATGCTCTTCGGCATCGCGAGCGTGTTCCTGTCGGTGCTCGGGCCGAAGATCCTGGGCAAGGCGACCGACGTCATCTTCGCCGGCGTCATGGGCCAGCAGTTCGACCAGCCGGGCATGACCAAGGAGCAGGTCGTGGCCGGGGTCCGGGCGACCGGCCAGAATCGGCTGGCCGACATGCTGTCCTCGATGGACTTCACGCCCGGTCAGAGCATCGACTTCGACCAGCTCCGCACGATCCTGCTGTGGGTCCTCGGCATCTACGTCGTGGCGTGGCTGTTCGGGGTGATCCAGGGCAGGCTGACCACCGTCGTGGTGCAGCGGACCATCTACCGGCTGCGGGAGCAGGTCGAGCTGAAGCTGTCCCGGCTGCCGCTGAGCTACTTCGACAACCAGCCCCGGGGCGAGGTGCTCAGCCGGGCGACCAACGACACCGACAACATCGCCCAGACCCTGCAGCAGACGCTGAGCATCCTGGTCACGTCGCTGCTGACGATCGTCGGCGTACTGGGGATGATGTTCTGGATCTCGCCGCTGCTCGCGGTGATCGCGCTGATCACCGTGCCGCTGTCGATCATCGTGACGGCCCGGATCGGCAAGCGGTCCCAGCCGCAGTTCATCCGGCAGTGGGCGACGACCGGCAAGCTCAACGGGCACATCGAGGAGATGTTCACCGGGCACTCGCTGGTGAAGGTCTTCGGGCGGCAGAAGGAGGCGTCCCAGACCTTCGCCGAGCACAACGACGCCCTGTACGCGTCCAGCTTCAAGGCGCAGTTCATCTCCGGGATGATCCAGCCGGCGCTGTTCTTCCTCGGCAACGTGAACTACGTGCTCGTCGCGGTCGTCGGCGGGCTGCGGGTCGCCTCGGGTGCGATGTCGCTGGGTGACGTCCAGGCGTTCATCCAGTACTCCCGGCAGTTCAGCCAGCCGTTGACGCAGGTCGCCAGCATGGCCAACCTGCTGCAGTCCGGCGTCGCCTCGGCCGAGCGGGTGTTCCAGCTGCTCGACGCGGACGAGCAGTCGCCTGAGCCACAGCACCCGGCACGCCCGGCCGAGGTCCGGGGTCGGGTGGCCTTCGAGGACGTCTCGTTCAGCTACAAGCCGGACCGGCCGCTGATCGAGGGCCTGTCGCTGGCGGTCGAGCCGGGGCATACCGTCGCGATCGTCGGCCCGACCGGAGCCGGCAAGACGACGCTCGTCAACCTGCTCATGCGGTTCTACGACGTGTCGAAGGGCCGGATCACGCTGGACGGCGTCGACATCGCCGAGATGTCCCGGGAGGAGCTGCGCGAGCAGACCGGCATGGTGTTGCAGGACACCTGGCTGTTCGGCGGCACGATCGCCGAGAACATCGCGTACGGGGCGGACAACCCGACGCGGGAGCAGATCGTCGCGGCGGCCGAGATCGCGCACGCCGACCGCTTCATCCGTACGCTCCCCGACGGCTACGACACCGTCATCGACGAGGAGGGCGGCAACATCAGCATGGGCGAGAAGCAGCTGATCACGATCGCCCGGGCCTTCCTCGCCGAGCCGACGATCCTCATCCTGGACGAGGCGACCAGCTCGGTCGACACGCGTACCGAGGTGTTGATCCAGCGGGCGATGAGCAGTCTGCGGGCGGGCCGGACGAGCTTCGTCATCGCCCACCGGCTGTCCACGATCCGCGACGCCGACACCATTCTCGTGATGGAGAACGGCCGGATCGTCGAGCAGGGCGCCCACGCGGAGCTCATCGCCAGGGACGGCGCGTACGCCCGCCTCTACCAGGCGCAGTTCGCCCAGGCGCTGGCCGAAGTGGACTGATTCTGTCGCCTACCCGACCGGCCGCGGTCCCACCCGGGACCGCGGCCGGTCGCGTGTTCCGGCCAGCGTGGGAGCGACACCCGCCGGGGAGAAAGGCGGCACAGCTCGGCCAAACGGGCAATGGTGAGGATCACCGTCAGGGGGCACTCTTCACCGTGTCGAGGGGAGGCATCGTGCTGTCACGCGCTGCGCGATTGGCCGTGGTCGCGCTGCTCTTCGCCGGGACGGCGCCCGCCGCTCCGGCGTACGCCGCCGGTCACGGTTACGTCCGCCTGGCGCATCTGTCGCCGGACACTCCCGCCGTCGACGTGTACCTCTCCTCCCAGACCGGCGCCCTCGCCGAACAGGTCTTTCGCGGCGTCGGGTACGGCGTGATGTCCGACTATCTGGCGCTGCCGGCCGGCGGCTACACCGTCGCGATGCGACCCTCGGGCGCGCCGAAGTCACAGCCGCCGGTGCTGACGACGCAGGTCAGCGTCGCCGCCGGGCAGGCGTACACGGTCGCCGGGGTCGGCCGCTACGCCGACCTGGGGCTGCGCGTCATCGTGGACGACTTGAGCCTTCCCGCCGACGGGCAGGCCAAGGTCCGCGTCGTCCAGGCCTCGGTCGCCGTGCCCGTCCTCGGGGTGGCGCTGCCGGACGGGACCCCGGTCGCGGAGAACGTCGCGTTCGCCACGGCCACGGCGTACCAGCAGGTCAGGCCGGGTGATTGGCGGTTGGTGATCAGCCCGGCCGACGGCCGCGCGCCCACCGGGCTGGCCTGCGTCCTCAAGCCCGGCACCGTCTACTCGATGCTCATCCTGGACGGGCCGCAGGGCCTGCGCGCCGAGCTGCGTACCGACGCCACGCGCGAGGGCGGCGTACCGACCGGCGGCGTCGAGACCGGTGGTGGCGGCACCGCGCCCGCGCCGATCTGGCCGATGGTCGGAGCCGGCGCGTTGGTGCTGGTCGCGGTGGGCGCACTCGGCGGGCTGACGGCCCTCCTGGTCGCTCGAGCTCACCGGCGGGCGGCCCGGGTGTGGTGAGCACGCCGGGGACCGCGATCCGGCGCCATCGGGCGCCGGGGCCGGTCGGTGCGGTGCTGCTCGCGGTGGTCGCCGTGGGCGCCTTGGCCGGGGCGGCGAGTCTGCTCCGGGTGGCGGCCCGTCCCGGGCCGACGGCCGCGTGGGTGGCCGGGGTGATCGTCCCGGCGCCTTCGCCCAGCACGGTGCCGCCGCCGACTCGCCTGCGGATCGCCGCCATCGGCGTCGACAGCGCGCTCGCCGCGCTGCACCTCGACGTCCGCGGGCGGCTGACCGCGCCGAGTTCCTTCGACCAAGCCGGCTGGTACGCCGAAGGCACCGTCCCCGGTGAGAAGGGTCCGGCGGTGATCGCCGGGCATGTGGATTCGAGCCACGGCAAGGCGGTCTTCTATCGGCTGCGCCAACTCCGGCCGGGCGACCGTGTCGAGGTGCAACGTGGGGGAGCCTGGGTGAATTTCGCGGTGACCGCCGTCCACGAGTACGCCAAGAGCGCCTTCCCGGCGGCGCAGGTCTACGGCCCCACCCCGGACGCGCAGTTACGCCTGATCACCTGTGGCGGCGACTTCGACCGGGACGCTCGGTCCTATGAGGACAACATCGTCGTCTCGGCGGTGCGGACGTGATCGCATGACGGAGACGACGGCGCTGATCGCGGGCCGGTACCGGCTGCTCGAACCGGTCGGCAAGGGTGGCATGGGCCGAGTCTGGCTGGCTCACGACGAGGTGTTGCACCGCCAGGTCGCGATCAAGGAAGTCGTCCCGCCGGCGTGGCTCACGAACTCCGAGCGCGACCAGTTGCGCGAGCTGACCCTGCGGGAGGCGCGTGCGGCGGCCCGGCTGAACCACCCGAACGTGGTCAAGATCTACGACGTGCTCCACTCCGAGAAGTGGCCGTGGATCGTGATGGAGTACGTGCCGTCCCGATCGCTGCAGAAGGTGCTGGAGGAGGACGGGCCGCTGCCGCCGCGGGTTGCCGCGGAGGTCGGCCTGGCGGTGCTCGCCGCGTTGCAGGCGGCGCACGGGGCGGGCGTCCTGCATCGGGACGTCAAGCCGCACAACGTGCTCATCGGCGCCGACGGCCGGGTCGTGCTGACCGACTTCGGCCTGGCCACGCTGGACACCGACGGGGCGATCACCCGGCCCGGCCTGATCGCGACCCCGCAATATCTGGCGCCCGAGCGCGCCCGGCTCGGCTTGTCCAGCGTGGAATCCGACCTCTGGTCCCTGGGCGCGACGCTGTACGCCTCGGTCGAAGGGCGTACGCCCTATGCCCGGCCGAGCGTGGTGGAGACGCTCACCGCGCTGGCCACCCAGGAGCCGGACCCGTTGCTGCAGGCGGGATCGCTGAAGCCGGTGATCGACGGACTGCTGCGGCGAGACCCGCGTACGCGGATGACGTCGGCCGAGGTCGAGCGGCTGCTGCTGCGGGCGGCGAACGGGCAGTCCACCGATCTCGAGGCGCGCCGCCGACGCCGGATGCGCCTGATCCTGGCCGCCGTCCTCGTCACGGCGATCGCGGCCGGGAGCGGAGCCGCCGTCGCGGCCTCCCGGACCGGCGGCGCCGGCGGCGACCTGAACCAGGCGTCGCAACTGTCCACCGCCGTTCAGGCGGGAGTGGTCGCCTGTGAGCAACCGCCTCCCTCCGACGCGCATCCCGTGCCCACCGACCGTCCCGGTCCGCCCGGTACGCCCAAACTCGTGAACGGCTTCACCTGGTACTTCCGGCCCGGCAGCTTCGGGGTGGGCGTGCCGATCGGGTGGCGTACGTGGTCGGTGGGGTCGACCGCCTGCTTCGCCGATCCTCGGGGCGGGCGGGTGCTGGCCGTCGACCCGATCCGGCCGGCGACGGAGGATCCCGTCGAGGGCGGCCGCGCCGAGGAGCGCCGGTTGATCGACGCCGGTGTTCTTCCCGGCTACGCGCTGGTGCATCTCAAGCCGCTGTCGATGGCGGTCCCGGCCGCCGAGTGGGAGTTCACCTTCGACTCCGGCAGCGTCCGGCGCCACGCGGCCGCGCTGGTGATCAGTCATCCGGTGGCCGACCTGATCGTCTACTGGGCCACCGACGACGCCGACTTCCCGCCGAACCGGGCCTTGTATGACGTGGTGCGCGCGAGCTTCCGGCCGCCCCCGCCCGGGGCCGGCCAACGGCTGCCGGTCTTCGCCTCCGGATCCGCAACGTCTTGACATCGGTCGATCCGTGCTCCTACCATTCATCGCCGTATGTCAGTTAGGCAACCTAACTGACAGTTCCGGAGAGGAGCGTACGTGGAGCACGTCCGACTACGCCAGCCCCGGCTGCGGCGCCTGCTGGCCGCCGCGACCGGAGCGGCCACGCTCGTCCTGGGGGTGGTGGTGCCCGCAGGGCCGGCCGCCGCTGCCCCGACCCGTTACGAGGCGGAGAACGCCACGATCTCGCAGGGCACGGTGGCGACGAACCACACCGGATATTCCGGCGCGGGCTTCGTCGACTACACCAACGTGACCGGCAGCTATGTGCAGTTCACCGTCAACGCCGCGGCCGCGGGCACGGCCACCCTGGCGATCCGGTATGCCAACGGCACGACGACGAACCGGCCGATGGACATCGCCGTCAACGGGACGGTCGTGTCCGCCGGGCTGGCCTTCGCCGGCACCGGCAGCTGGGACACCTGGGCGACCAAAGTCCTGACCGCCCCGGTCAGCGCGGGCTCGAACACGATCCGGGCCACCGCGACCACCGTCAACGGCGGGCCCAACCTGGACTACCTGGACTTCGAGGTCCAGGCCACGACCACGACCGACTACCAGGCCGAGAACGCCACGATCTCGCAGGGCGTCGTGGAGGCCAACCACACCGGCTTCACCGGCACGGGGTTCGTGAACTATGACAACGTCACCGGAAGCTACGTGCAGTGGACGGTCAGCGCGGCGGCCGCGGGCAGCGTCAGCTTCACCATCCGGTACGCCAACGGCACCACCACGAACCGGCCGATGGACATCGTCGTCAACGGGACGGTCGTGGCGGCCGGGCTGGCCTTCGGGAGCACCGGCACCTGGGACAGTTGGGCCGACCAGACGTTCACCGCGAACCTGAACGCGGGCTCCAACGCGATCCGGGCGACCGCGACCACGGTCAACGGCGGGCCGAACGTCGACCGCCTGCGGTCCGGCTCGGGCGGCGGCGGTGGCGCTCCGACGGCCGCGGAGCTGCTGGCCAAACTGAACGGCTGCACCCAGATCTCCAACGGCAAGTACAAGACGGACTCCGACGTGTCGTCGGCCACCATCCCCGTCTGCCAGAAGACCGGTGCGGTGTTCTGGCAGGCCGACATGGACATCGACTGCGACGGCATCCGGACGACGCAGTGCAACGAGAACACCGACTGCTGCTTCCTGCCCGACACGTTCTGCCACTCCTCGACCGACAGCCCGCTCAACGCGGCACAACTGCCGTATGTGGTGGTGCCCAGTCCGAGCAGCACGTGGGACTACCGCAACTACTCGATCGGCTGCGGCACGGTCGTGGCGGTGATCTACAACAACCAGGTGGAGTACGCGGTGGTCGGCGACACCGGCCCGACCGCGATCATCGGTGAGGCTTCCTATCGGACCGCCGCTGATCTGGGCATCAACCCCGATCCCAGCAACGGCGGCACCGACTCCGGTGTCACGTACATCGTCTTCCAGGGCTCGCAGCGCGTCTCTCCGATCGAGAGCCACAGCGCCGCCATCACCCTCGGCCAGTCGCTGGCCTCCACCTTCGTCAACGCCAACTAGGCCATGCCTCCCAGTGATCGCCGGCCGACGGTGATCACTGGGAGGCCGGTGCCTTTGCCCCCTTGCGCGGCCCGCATGACGCCGGAAAGACGGCCCGCTGAAACCGGATTTTCGGGCCTGTTCCTCGCAGCCCGTGCCGGACCCCTCAGGCTCGGTCGCCAGCACTGTTACCTTGGGTCACCGATCGAGCACGGGGGGTGCACTATGCGGGTGACGCACCGGACGGCGGCCATCGCCGCCACGATCGTCGTCGGCTGCCTGGCGACGGCCGCGGTGTTCGCCGGAGTCCGGCTGCTCCGCGACGACGAGCGTGCGGACAGCGCCACCTCGGCCGCCCAGGCCGTCGACCAGGTCGCGAACAACGCGCCGGGGACGTCCGGCTCGGACGACGTCGTGACCTTCGCCGGGATCGCCGACGTCAGATTCGGCGACACGATGGCCGAGGTGACCGCCGAGCACGGACTCACCAAGCATCAGGGCGCCTGTGTCCTGCAGTTCGGCGACCTGACCGGCGTCGACCCGGTGTTCGCGCAGGACCGGCTGGTGTTGCTGTGGGCGCACGCCCCGGTGCATACCCCCGAGGGGATCTCCGAAGGCAGCAGCGTCGAGGCCGTGCGGCAGGCGTACTCGGGTGCGGTCGAGCTGACGCCGCCGGCGGGCAGTCACGCGTACCCGGGGATCATGGTGCGGCAGGGCGACGCGGCGTACCTGTTCCTCCATGACGGGACGACCGTGCGGAAGGAGATCGCGGGCTACGCTGACTACGTCCAGCGGCTCTACACGGACGGCTTCGGCGCCTGCTGAGCCCGCTGGCGTCCGCCGACGCAGCCGGGAGAACGCCATGGTCACGCCGTTCACCAGTGACGAGTACGCCGACCGAGTGGCCCGGGTCGCCCGCGCGGCGGCCGGTGCGGGCCTGGACGGGCTGGTGATCACGCCCGGCCCGGACCTGGCGTACCTGTGCGGGTACACGCCGCCCGTCACGGAAAGGTTGACGCTGCTGGCGATCGCGGCCGACCGGGACCCCGTCCTCGTGGTGCCCCGGCTCGAACGCGGTGACGCCGAGAAGTGTCCGGGCGCGAGTCACCTCCGGCTGGTGGACTGGCCGGACGGCACCGATCCCTACGCCGTCGCCGCCGAACACTTGGGCGCTGCGGCGTACGCGATCTCGGACTCCGCCTGGGCCATGCACGTCCTGGGACTGCAGCGGACGGCCCCGCACATCGCGTACAAGTCGATGACCGAAGTCCTGCCCATGCTCCGGGCCGTGAAGGACGACGCGGAGCTGGCGCGGTTGCGCGGCGCGGGCGAGGCCGCGGACCGCGCGTTCGAGGCGATCCTGACGATGGCCTTCGCCGGGCGTCGTGAGCTGGACGTGGCCGCGGACCTGACGCGGCTGTTGCACGACTTCGGGCACGAGCGCGTCGACTTCGCCCTGGTCTGCTCCGGGCCGAACGGCGCGAACCCGCACCACCACGCGGGCGAGCGGGTGATCGAGGACGGCGACATGGTCGTGCTCGACTTCGGCGGGCTGCGCGACGGCTACGGCTCCGACATCAGCCGGACCGTGCACGTCGGCGAGCCGACCGAGGAGGAGCTGACCGTGCACGACGTCGTACGGCGAGCGCAGCAGGCCGCCTTCGACGCCGTCGCCCCCGGCGTGCCGTGCGAGGAGATCGACCGGGTCGCCCGCCGGATCATCACCGAGGCCGGGTACGGCGAGCAGTTCGTCCACCGGACCGGCCACGGCATCGGCATGAGCGGCCACGAGCCGCCCTACCTCGTCGAAGGCGAAGGACGGCCGCTCGTGCCCGGGATGTGCTTCTCGATCGAGCCCGGTATCTACCTCAAGGGGCGGTTCGGGGTGCGCATCGAGGACATCGTCACCGTCACCGAGACCGGCGGCGAGCGGTTCAACCTCACCACACGCGACCTCGCCGTCGTCGGCTGACGCCCCGGGCTCCCCGTCGCTCGCTTTCCGCGCGGCCCCCGTCGCTTTCCGCGCGGCCCCCCGTCGCTTTCCGCGCGATCATGAACTATCGGTCGTGATCGACCGGCGCGTCGTGTGCCCGGCATCCTGATCGATTCCGTTTCCCCGTGATCGTCGCCGGGTAGAGGACGGCCGTGCGTGTCATGGTCTTCGCCCCGGCGCCGCAGTTGACGGTGACCGTCGAACGCCCCTCGCGGGGCGGCACCGACGAGATCCACCTCCACGCCGGCGGCCAGGGTGTCTGGCAGGCCCGGATGATCGCCTCACTGGGCGCGCAGGTGGTGTTCTGCACCGCGCTCGGCGGCGAGGCCGGGCAGGTGCTGTCCACCCTCATCGAATCCGAGGGCATCGAGCCCCGGGTGGTCGAGACGAACTCGGCGACCGGGGCGTACGTGCACGACCGGCGGGGCGGCGAACGCCGTGAGGTCGCCGTCATGCCCGGCGAGGCGCTCGGCCGGCACGAGCAGGACGAGTTGTACGGGCTAGCGCTCAGCGAAGGTCTGCGGTCTCAGGTCAGCGTGCTGAGCGGCATGGCGGAGACGCAGGTGCTGCCGCCCGACATCTATCGGCGGCTGGCCGGCGACCTGCGTCGCAACGGCGGAACCGTGGTGGCTGACTTATCCGGGGCATACCTGGACGCGGTGCTGGAAGGCGGGCTGGCCCTCGCCAAGGTGTCACATGAGGAACTCGTCCGCGACGGCCGGGCCCCGACCGAGCGGACCGCCGACCTCATCTCGGCCATGCGACGGCTGCGCGACGGGGGAGCGCGGGCGGTCGTCGCCACCCGGGCCGAGAAGCCGGCGCTCGCGTTGCTGCCCGACCCCGAGGACACCATCGTCGAGGTACGCATGCCCGAGCTGGAACCGGCCGACCACCACGGCGCCGGTGACTCGATGACGGCCGGGATCGCCACCGTGCTGGCCCAGGGCGGTGACCTGCCCGCCGCCGTACGCCTCGGCGCGGCCGCCGGAGCGCTCAACGTGACCCGCCACGGACTCGGCACCGGGCGGGCCGACGCCATCGCGCGCCTGGTCGAGCGGGTGTCGCTGCGGGCGTACGAGGGCGAGCCGATGCCGCCCATGGACGGTCACGCCACCCCGGACGAACTCGCGCATCGGACCCAGCCGGGAGGCCCAGCATGACCAGAGTGGTGGTGACCAACGACGACGGCATCGACGCGCCGGGCCTGCACCAGCTCGCGGCCAGCCTCCACGAGGCGGGACTCGACGTGGTCGTCGCCGCACCCAGCCGGGAGCGCAGCGGTAGCAGCGCCGGGATCACGGCGACCGAAGAGGGCGGCCGCATCGTCGCGGAGGAACGCGAACTGCCCGGGCTGCCGAACCTGTGCGCGTACGCGGTCGCCGCGACGCCGGGCTTCATCGCGATGATCGCCGCCCGGGGCGCGTTCGGCGATCCGCCCGATCTGCTGCTCTCCGGGATCAACCGCGGGGCGAACTGCGGCAACGCCGTCCTGCACTCGGGCACCGTCGGGGCCGCGTTCACCGCCGCGATCGGAGGCGTACGCGCGATGGCGGTCTCGCTCGACGTCCCGCACGGCAAGGTCGACGGCGAACTCCACTGGGCGACGGCCGGACGGCTCGCGGTGGAACTGCTCCCGCTGCTCGACCAGGTGCCCACATCGGTGGTGCTGAACCTCAACGTCCCCGACACCCCGGAAGTCGCCGGGCTCCGGCAGGCCCCGTTCGGCGGCTTCGGACAGGTGCAGATCGGACTGGCGGAGATCACCGCGGGGGCAGTACGCACAACCCTGGAGGAGACCTCCGAACAGCCCAAACCCGGGACGGACCTGGACCTGCTGGCCCAGGGGTACGCCACGATCACGCCGGTGCGCCCGTTGCAGGAAGCCCCGATCGAGCTCACCCTGCCCCGCTGAGCCCTGCCCGCCCTCGGCGGCTCCGGCAGGCCTTCGCCAGCCCGCTGCCCGCCCGCCCCGCTGGCTGGCTGTCCGCGCGATCATGAACTAGCGGTCGTGATCAACCGGCGTGTCGTGTCCCCGGCGTCCTGATCAACTCCGCGACGGACTGATCAACTCCGCGACGGACTGATCAACTCGGATATGTCCGACCCTCTCC
>JABFYB010000712.1 GCA_013361475.1 Hamadaea sp. | reverse complement strand
CGGCCGCATCCTCGACTACTCGCCGCCGCGGCTCGCGCTCAACGGCTCCTCCCGCGGCAAGGTGCCCGGCCAGCTCGTCGAGACGGCGCTCAACGAGGGCGCCGCGCTCGACTCCACCGACCCGCGCAACCGGTTCGTGTTCATCAACGGACGCGACCAGCTGCCGGGCACGCCGGGCGTTCAGGGCCGCAAGGTCACCGAGGACCTCGACCGCAACCCCGACTGGAGCGGCGACGGCGCGAACGTGCAGAACCCGGTCGTCCCGGCCGTGAACATCAACACCGCCGGTCCCAACGGCCGCCCGCGCAATTGCGCGACGAACACCTCCAGCGCCGACACCCTGCGCGGCTTCGACGACTGGGCGAAGGTCGCGGTCTCCATCCCGTTCGCCGGCTTCCGCGGCCTGCCGCGGCAGGCGAACGACGAATCGCCGCCCGACCCCCAGCCGCTGGACGACCCTGACCTGCCGACGCGGGACGAACTGGACCAGAGCTGGACCGACCTCAACACCACCGACCTCGGCGTGACCATCACCGGCAGCCCCGACCCGGTACGCGGCGGCCAGACGCTGACCTGGACGGTCACCGCCACCAATCACGGCCCCAACCCGGCCAGTTCGCCCCAGGTGGACGTCACCCTGCCCGCCGAGGTGACCTACTCGGGCAGCAGCGTCCCCTGCGACCACACCGGGCTGAAAGTGCACTGCGTCCTGGACGAGCTGACCTGGAACGCGGCCAAGACGTTCACCATCACGGCGCAGGTGCCCGACGACGTCGTCCACACCGGCGCCGCCTGCACGATCACCGCCACGGCGGTCGTCGACAACCTCGCCGGACCCGACTCCGACCCCTCCAACGACACCGCCAAGGCCGACACCACGGTGCTGGTGACGACCGACCTGGTGATCAACGGCCCGGCCAACGTCGCCAACGACTCCCCGGCCACCCTGCGCGCCACCCTGACCGACGCCAGGAACAACCCGGTCAAGGACCGTACGGTCACCTTGACGCTCGGCAGCGGCGCGACGGCCCAGTCGTGCACGGCGGTCACCGATGCCAGTGGCGTCGCGCAATGCGTGATCGCCGTGGTGGCCCAGCCCGCGACGGCCACCAGCGTCGCGCTGACGGCCACCTTCGCCGCCGACGGCTGCTACCTGCCCTCCGACGCCGCCGGTACGGCCAAGCTGCTCTACTACACGGGCCGCTCGTACGCGCTGTCAATGAAGCCGGCGCTGCTCGCGCAGACCATCGTGGCGGACACCGGCGAGGTCTCCACGTCGGCCGCCTCGACCAAGCAGAAGACGGCGGCCTCGGTCAACCTGCTGCTGGCCAGTGCCAACGGGCTGACGGCCGGTGTGGTGACCGGCGGCGGCGTGTCGACCGGCCAGGCCACGACGGGCGTGGTCACGGTCGGCCTGCCGGGGCTTCCGGTCATCCGGGCGACCGAGGTCCGCGCGACTTCGGTCAGCACCTGCCACATCGGCGCGTACACGGCCGACTCGGCGGGCACGGTCACCCTCGGGACGCTGACCATCGGCGGCGTGTCCCAGACGGCCGGCACGATCGCCCCCAACACCGTCATCCACGCGGGGGTCCTCACCATCACCCTGAACGAGCAGACCCCGGTGCCGGGAGCCTCGGCCGGGAAGCAGGTCAACGCCCTGCACGTCAGCGCCCCCGGCGTCGCCGACGTCGTGGTGTCGTCGGCCAGGAGCGACGTTCACAACTGTCCGTAACCGCCGGTGAACCGTGAACTCCGGCCCTGCTCCGGGCCGGAGTTCACGCGTTCGTCTCGTCGGCAAAAGGATTTGAGCGAGGCGGCGGCCCGCTGTTACTGTCCTGGTGGATCGTGAAGTCGTCGTAGGAGGTGAGACCCGTGAACACAGTTACCCATGGGTGCTCCCTCAACCCGTCACGGTCCGGCGGCTGACGTTCGGTGTCGCCAGGAGCGCCTGAGATCTCGGCACTCCTGGAAGGAGACTCCGATGAACACGAAGCCTTTCACCTCCGGCCTGAGCGGCGACGCGGTGATGATCACGCGCGTCGCGGACGGGCAGTGGCACGCACTGGATGACGACCTGGTGGTCGGCCGCGGCCATGCCGAGCGCCGGCCCGACGGACGTCTGTTCGTCAGCATCGACGCCTGGCACGACGACACCTTCGACCGGCTCGCCGAGGCGATGCTGGCCGCCCTGCCGGCGCCGCTGTACACGGTGGTCGACGAGGCCGACGTCGAGCTGACGGCAGGCTGGCGGCGGGCCGGATTCACGATCCGGCGCCGCGAGTGGGAGTACGTCGTGCCCACAGACCCGCAGGTCACGGGGCTCGGCGACGTCCTGCCGCCTCCCGGCGTGACGATCGTGCCCGCCGGTCAGGCGGACGAGAGCCTGCTGCGGGCGGTGGACCGCGCGATCCGCGACGAGGTCGAGGCGACCGTCGGGTGGCAGTCGATGCCCGCGGAGGTGATCGCCCGCCCCGAGGGCGACACCATCGTCGACCCGTCGAAGTACGCGGTGGCCGCGACACCCGGCCGCTACCTGGGGCTGATCCGGGTGGTGACGGTGAACCGGCCGCGCATCGGGCTGATCGCGGTCCGGGCCGGCGAGCAGCGCCGCGGCATCGCGCGGGCGCTGCTGGCCCACGCGTTGGCGACGTCGCACCGCGCCGGGTTCGCCGCGGCCTCGGCCGAGGTCCACGAGGCCAACCGAGCGGCCTCGGCGCTGTTCGAGGGCATCGGCGCCCGGCCGATGAGCAGCAACCTGGAGCTGGTTCGATGACGAAGGTCAAGAACGTCATCGAGGTCGAGGGCAGGGTCGTCGACTGCCGGCGCGGCGCCATGTTCACCGTGGAGCTCGACAACGGCCACCAGGTGCTCGCGCACATCAGCGGGAAGATCCGCAAGAACTTCATCAAGATCGTGCTGGAGGACCGGGTGCTGGTGGAGCTCACGCCGTACGACCTGACGCGCGGCCGCATCGTGTTCCGATACCGGAACTAGCGGCGGCCGGCCTCTTCCCCGGCGGCTGATCCCGGACGCCCGGTCACGGCGACGCCGTGACCGGGCGAGCCGATCGCTGAGTGGCCGCATCCGGCCAGGCGCCGATTCCGGTGGTCTCCTTGCGTCGCCGGTGGGGCGGGAGCGCCAGATGTCGCGGCGGTGGATGAGCCGGGTTCGGGCGTGGGGCG
>JABFYB010000613.1 GCA_013361475.1 Hamadaea sp. | reverse complement strand
AAGGAGACGAGCAGTGACCCACACGCTTCCCGACCTCGGCCCCAACCGGCCGCTGACGCTCCCGCCGCAGGCGGAGAAGACGCTGGCCAACGGGCTGACCGTGATCGCGATCCGGCGTGCGGCCGTCCCGCTCGTGGAGGTCCGGCTGCGCGTCCCGTTCGCCGGGGCCGACCTGGCGAGGTCCGCGCTGCTGGCCAACACGCTCTTCTCCGGCACGGCGGAGCTGACGACCGTGCAGATCGCGGCCGAACTGCAGGCGGTCGGCGGCGCGCTCGGCGCGGGCGTCGACCCCGACCGGGCGATGATCTCGGGCAACTCGCTGGCCTCCGGGCTGGATCGGCTGATGGAGATCCTCGCCCAGGTCCTGACCGGCGCGACCTATCCGGACTCCGAAGTGGAGACGGAGCGAGCCCGGCTGGTCGACCGGATCCAGATCGCCCAGTCCCAGCCGTCGCACCTGGCCCGGGTCGCGCTCCTGAAGCGCATGTACGGCGACCACCCGTACGCCGTCCAGACGCCCTCGGTCGCGCAGGCCCAGGCGGTCGACCGCGACCAGTTGCTCGGCCTGCACGGTGCTCGGCTGCACCCGTTCGGCGCCCACCTCATCCTGGTCGGCGATCTCGACCCGGAGAAGGTCATCGAGGTGGCCGAGCGCCGTCTCGGCGACTGGACCGGCAACGGCGACCCGGTCGAGCTGCCGCCCACGCCCGCCCTGGTGCCGGGTCCGCTGCTGCTCGCCGATCGGCCTGACTCGGTCCAGTCGTCGCTGCGTATCGCGCTGCCGGCGGTGCCCCGCAAGCACCCCGACCACGCCGCGCTCCAGCTGGCCAACCTGGTCTTCGGCGGATACTTCTCGAGCCGCTGGGTGGAGAACATCCGGGAGGACAAGGGCTACACCTACGGCCCGCACTCGCTGATCGACCACTCGATCGCCGGATCGGCCCTGCTGGTCAGCGCCGAGGTGGCCACCGAGGTGACCGCGCCGGCGCTGGTGGAGACGCTCTACGAGCTGGGCCGGATCGCGACCACCCCGGTCGAGGCGGCCGAGCTGGAGCAGGCCCGGCAGTACGCGCTCGGCACGCTGCAGCTGGGCATGTCGACGCAGAGCGGTCTGGCCGGCCTGGCCAGCACCTACGCCGGTTACGGATTGCGGCTGGACTTCCTCGCCGAGCACTCCGCCCGCCTGGCCGAGGCGTCCGTCGCCGACGTCGCGTCCGCGGCCGAGAAGTATCTCGGCCCGGCCAAGGGCGTCGTGGTCGTGCTGGGTGACGCGAAGGTCGTCCAGGAGTCGGTGTCGGCGATCGCGCCGGTGACGGTTCAGGCCGCCTCGCCGGAATGAGTTCGATGCCAGACCTTCCTCCGCTGTCCCGGTCGGCGATCGACCGGGCGGCACACCTCCGGCGGGACCCCGAGGCGCTGGCCGATGCGTGGGAACGCGCGTGGGTGCTGGTCGTCGGGCCCGATGACAAGGCGTTGGTCCGCGATGGGCGGCTGGTCTTCCTGCCGTCCGCCCAGGCGCCCCAGGGTGAGCGGCTGTTCCTCGGCTTGGCCGGGGAGCAGCCCTACTTCGCCGTCGACGGGGACCTCGTCCCCGAGGCGGTCACCGGCGAGGCGCCGGAGCTGCTCGGCGAGCCGCAGCACCTGTGGCAGATCGGCGACACGTTGTCGGATTTCGACTCCGGCCTGTTCACCGAGGCGGTCGCGCTGATCAAGTGGCATCGCGACCACCTCTACTCCCCGACGACCGGCGAGAAGACCGAGATCAGCGACGGGGGGTGGGTCCGGCGGGAGTCGGACGGAACCCAGCACTTCCCGCGTACGGACGTCGCGTCGATCGTCCTCGTCCACGATGGACAGCCCGGTCCCGAGGGCCGGGCGCTGCTCGGCAGCAACGCGATGTGGGCGAAGGCGGCCCGGAAGCGTTACTCGACGCTGGCCGGGTTCGTGGAGCCGGGTGAGTCCGGCGAGGCGGCCATCGCCCGGGAGGTACGCGAAGAGGTCGGCGTCGACATCTTCGACATCACCTACATCTGCAGCCAGCCGTGGCCCTTCCCACGTTCGCTCATGCTGGGTTACCTCGCCCAGGCCGATCCGGCGGCGACGATCACGACCGATCCCAGCGAGATCGTGCACGCCCGGTGGTTCACCCGGACCGAGATCGAGGCCGCGATGGCCGACCCGGAGGGGGCCGAGATCGCGTTGCCGATGAAGGCGGCGATCTCGACCTTCCTCATCCAGCGCTGGCTGGACCTCGCCTAGCTCCAGCTCGATTCTCGCGTTGGATCAGGGATCTCGGTCGAATCATGGGGCAAGATTCGACCCGGATCCCTGATCCAGCGCTATGAGGGAGGGCTCGTCGACCGCGGAGGAGGGGGTGGCGGCGGCCGGTGGGGTGAGCCGCCGCCCCGCCCAGACCCAGATGCCGGCGATCGAGACGACCAGCGCCATGACGCCGAGCAGGATGCGGTAGTCGACGATCCCGACGAGGATCGCCCCGGCCCCGATCGAGAGCGCCTGCGGGCCGCTGATCAGGGCGTCCATCGCCGCCGAGGTCCGCCCCATCAGCTCGGCGGGCGTCGTGCGCTGCAACAGCGTCTGCAAGCCCACGATGAGGTAGGGCAGGCCGAAGCCGCAGAGCACCATCGCCGGGAAGGCGGCCCAGACGTTCTGGTAGACCGCGCCGATGAAGTACATCGGGACGAACAACAGGAGCCCGGCGGCGACGGTGCCGACCTCGCCGAAGCGGCGCATCACCGCGGCGGCGGTCAGCCCGCCGAGCAGCCCGCCGACGCCTTGGACGCTGATCAGTACGCCGAGGAACGCCGCCGGCTTGTGCAGGCCCTGGTCGTTGAAGGCGAAGAAGACCGACTCGCCGAGGCCGAAGACCAGAATGGCCAGGGTCGTGCCGAGCACCGCCAGCCGTAGGCCCGGCTGTCCGAACAGCTGGCGCACCCCGGCGGTGACTTCGGACATCCAGCGCTGCTCTGTGCGTACCGGCTGATCCTCCTGAACGCGCAGCGCGGTGATGACGCCCGCCGCGATGAGGAACCCGAGGATGCCGAGGGTGGCCAGCGCCCAGCCGCCGAAGGCGGTGTAGAGCCCGGCGCCGAGCAGCGGAGCGAACAGCCGGAGGCCTTGTTTGACGGTCTGGAGCGCGCCGTTCGCCTCGCCGAGCTGCTCGACGGGGATGACTTCCTTGATAAGCCCGTTGAGCGCCGCGCCGACCGCGATGAAGGAGAGCCCGTACGCGGCCGCGACCGAGTAGATGATCCAGAGTTCGCCTCGATCGTGGACGAGGTACAGCGGGGCCAGGATCACCGCGGAGAAGAGGTTCGTCGCGATGAGGAAGGGCCGGCGCTTGAAGCGGTCGGCGAAGAAGCCGACGAACGGCGCGAGCACGATCGGGGCGACCAGGGCGAAGAAGGTGGCTCCGGCCAGGCTGTCCGAGCCGGTCATGTCCTTGACCCAGATGCCCAGGGCGAGGAGCAGCACGGACTCGGCCGTCATGCTGAAGAAGAGACCGGCGAACAGCAGCCGGAAGGCGGGTCGGCGCAGCACCGTGCGCATGCGGGCGTCGCTCCTCTCAGTGCTCGGCGGGGATGCCCCAGGCGAGCATCCGGACCGGTCGGGCGTTCTCGGGGCGCAGCGCGGGATCGGCGAGCCGATCGAGGTGGCGCAGCAGGAGGTCGGAGATCTTCGACCCGATCTCGTCGAGTTCCTCCGGGGTCAGCCAAGTGATGCTCTGGTTGAGAAAGGCGGCTTCCCGCCACTCGGCGTCGTGCTTGCTCCGCCTCTCCTGCCACGAGTGCAGCTCGGTCAGCTCGTACTGGAGCATGACCTCGGAGACCGCGTCGCCGGCCGCGGTGATCTCCGGCGCCTCACCGGGAGCGCCCCAGCGGTTGCCGGCGGGCACGAAGCGCCACGGTCGTTGGCGGCCTTGGCCGCCCGGGGCGTCTTCGACGTAGCCGTACTTGGCGAGCTGACGCAGGTGCCAGGAGCAGTTCGGCGCGGTGTCGCCGACCCGCTCGGCCAGCTCGGTGGCGGTCGCCGGGCCGCGTAGCGCCAGCTCCTGCAGCAGTTTCATGCGCAGGGGATGAGCCAGCGCTCGCAGCGCCTGTGGATCGGTGTGTTCGCGCATCCGGAACTCGGCCATGCCCTCAGCGTACGCGATTAAAGGGTTCTTTCAAAAGAGGTGTTTAAAAAGCCCCTCCGGTACGCGGGAGGGGCGTCACATCGAGGGGGAGTCTGTTGTCAGATGAGGCGGGGCTGGCCCAGTTTGAGAACTTTGACCCGTTGACGGCCGGCTCGTACGGCTCCTACGGAGGCGAGCGCGCGCGCCAGGCGCAGGGCGGCCTCCAGGGAATCGGCCTCGGCGGTCTGCCGTCGGGGCTCGGGTGACTCGGTCTCGTCCCGCAGCGGTGCGTCCTCCGACCAGAGCGCGTCGATGTCGTTAAGGTCGACCGGCCTGACTTCGGTCCGGATTATGAGGTACCGCATGTGACGTCTCTCCGTGTATCTGCCCAGGGCGGCGGAGGGTGCTCGAGGGAGATCCATCGGTGGAACTTCCACGAGTGGTGAGGACTATGGTGCGGTAAACCACGGAGCGTTAACAAGGACTTCACCCCGATCGGGCTTCAGGCCCGCCCGTTCGGGTGATCTCCTCAGGATCGTTCAGTGGAGGTCAGCGCGTCGCGTTGACATGTCGGCTCAGCCAGTCCACAGTCGCCTCCGGGTCCAGCGCGGCCGACCGCAACCACTCGTAAACCTTGGCATATCTGCTGGCCGCAGTCCTGTCGGTGAGGGTCAGATCACTCGCCAGCGCTTCCACCGCGACGGTCGGCAGATCGCCCGGGTCGGCGAAGGTGTAGATCGAGAAACCGTGCTGTGGCTGGAAGAAATCGCCCACTTGAGCCTCGCGTGGCAGCACCCGCAAAGTTACGTTCGGTAACGATGCCACCGCGCGAAGGTGGTGGATCTGTCCAGAAAGGACTTCGAGCGGGGCGCTGCGGCCGGCCAGCGCCGCCTCGTCCAGGACGGCCTCGTACGCGGGCGGATCGGCCTCCCGCGTCAGGATGCTCTGCCGGGCCATCCGCGCCTCCACCTCGGCCTGCGGATCGTGCCGTTCGTCGTCCTCCCGCTGGCTCGGCAGGGTCTGGAGGGGGCGCGAGGACATGATGCGGATTCGGGCGTACTCCGGGGTCTGGAGCAGGCCCGGGATGGTGGCGGCGGCGTACTCCCGGATCTGGGTGGCACCGCCCTCCAGCTCGGCGTAGCCCCGCTGGCGAGCCGTCATCACCGCGTACGCCCGGATCCAGCGGGTGTTGCCCGCCTCCCGGGCGATGGCCACCAACTCGTCGCGGCTGTCGCCGCGCACCTGGTAGAGGTCGAGCAGATCGAGGATGTCGGCCAGGTCGGGCCGGCTCTTGCCGTTCTCCAGCCGGGACAGCTTCGACTTGGCCGCCCAGCCGACCTGTTCGACCACCTGATCGCCGGTGAGCCCGGCCGCGATGCGCAGACGCCGCAGCTCGAGACCGAGGCGGCGCCGGCGCATGACCGGGCTCGGCGTTCGCTGCATCGGGGCGGGACCTCCTCACGTGCGCCGCGCTGACCTCGGCCGGCGCGGGCTTCCCGCTCCGCCGCCGGGCGGCCTTCGCGGGACTGCGATGGTCCGGGCACGCACAGTGACCGAGGACAGAGCATAGGCCGAGAATGCGGTTACCGCTCAGTACGCCGCGCGTACCGAGGCGGGCCGGGAACCCGACAGCAGCCCGCGGCGCTACACGCCGAGGTGGTCCTTGACTTGACCGAGGCTCGGATTCGTCATCGTCGTCCCGTCGGCGAACCGCACTGTGGGGACGGTCTGGTTGCCGCCGTTGACGCTCATCACGAACTCGGCCGCCGTGGGGTCCTGCTCGATGTCGACCACGGTGTAGCCGATGCCCTCCCGGTCCAGCTGGGACTTGAGCCGGTGGCAGTAACCGCACCAGGTGGTGGAGTACATCGTCAGCATGCTCTCGGCCTTTCACGCTTTCCGAACGGGGGCGGTGTCTGACGGTGGCAACGTCAGAGCCGCCTGGAATGATTGCACGCTGTGGCAGGTGACTCAGGACGGCATGATCCACTGCGGGGTCTCGATCCGGAGCAGCTGGCGGCGGTGACCGCGCCGGCCGGTCCGGTCTGCATCCTCGCCGGGGCGGGCACCGGCAAGACCCGGGCCATCACCCATCGCATCGCGTACCGCGTGGTCGACGACCAGGTGCAGGCCCGCCATGTGCTCGCGGTCACGTTCACCGCCCGGGCCGCGGCCCAACTCCGGGAACGGCTCGCCGCGCTGGGCGCGACCGGCGTCTCGGCCCGCACCTTCCACGCCGCCGCGCTCCGGCAACTGCGCTACTTCGCCCCCCGCCTGTTGCGAGGCCGGGAGATGCCGGAGCTGATCGACAGCAAGGCCCGGCTGGTGACGCTGGCGGCCGCCCGCGCCGGCGTACGCGCCGACCGCACCACCGCACGCGACCTCGCGGCCGAGATCGAGTGGGCGAAGTCCAGTCTGGTCGAGCCGAGCGAATACGAGGTCGCGGCGGCCAAGGCCCAGCGCGAGACGCCGTTGCCCGCCGCCGAGACCGCGCAGGTGTTCACGGCGTACGAGCAGGTCAAGCGGACCGCCGGGGCGATGGACTTCGAAGATCTGCTGCGCGCGATCGTCTGGGGGATCGAGGAGCACTCCGACGTCGCCGAGCAGATCCGGGCGCAGTACCGGCACTTCGTGGTGGACGAGTATCAGGACGTCAACCCGTTGCAGCAGCGCCTGCTCGACGCGTGGCTCGGCGGCCGCCGGGATCTGACCGTCGTCGGCGACGCCGCCCAGACCATCTACTCCTTCACCGGCGCGACCTCCGGCTACCTCATCGACTTCCCGCGTCAGTTCCGCGAGGCGACAGTGGTCCGGCTCGTCCGCGACTACCGGTCCACTCCGCAGGTGGTGGGCCTGGCCAACGCGGTTATCCGCCAGGCCGGCGGAGTCGAGGCCAAGCTGCGGCTCGACCTCGTCGGCCAGCGCCCCGACGGTCCCGTGCCGGACGTGCGGCAGTTCGCCGACGAGCCGACTGAGGCGGCCGCGGTCGCGGCCCGCTGCGCGGAGCTGATCGCCTCGGGCGTCCCGGCGGCCGAGATCGCCGTGCTCTTCCGGGCCAACGCCCAGTCGGAGGCCTATGAGGAGGCGCTGGCCGAGGCCGGGGTGCCCTATGTCGTACGCGGTGGTGAACGGTTCTTCGACCGCGCCGAGGTACGCCAGGCGATGATCGCGTTGCGGTCGGCCTCCCGCGGTGAGCTGGAGGGCAGCGTCCCCGACGCGGTCGCGGCGGTGCTCCGCGGTCTGGGCTGGGAGCCGTCGCAGCCGCCGTCCGGCGGAGCCGCCCGGGAGCGCTGGGAGGCGCTGGCCGCCCTGCATCGGCTCGCCCAGGAGATCGGCTCGCCGACGCTCACCGAGTTCACCGAGGAGCTGGGCCGGCGCGCTGACGCCCAGCACGCCCCGACCGTCGACGGCGTGACGCTGGCGAGCCTGCACTCCGCCAAGGGCCTCGAATGGGACGCCGTCTTCCTTGTCGGCCTCGTCGAGGGCACCCTGCCCACGGCGTACGCCAAGACGCCGCAGGCGGTGGAGGAGGAGCGCCGGCTCCTCTACGTCGGCGTGACCCGCGCCCGGCAATGGCTGTGGCTCAGTTACGGGCAGTCCCGGTCGCCCGGCGGCCGGGCTCGCAAACCGTGCCGGTTCCTGCCGCAATTGGGCGGCTCGGACGTGCCCCCGCAACGGAAGGGTCCGTCGAAGGTCGACCGTCGCCGGGCGATCGCCGTCTCCTGCCGGGTCTGCGGGGCGACGCTGCTCGGCGGCTCGGAACGCAAGCTCGGCCGGTGCCAGACCTGCCCCTCGGATCTCGACGAGGAACTTTTCGAACGACTCCGGGAGTGGCGGTCGCGGGTGGCCGCCGAGCAGGGTGTCCCGGCGTACGTGGTGTTCACCGACGCGACCCTCACCGCCCTCGCCGAACGGCGTCCCACCAGCACCGATGACCTCTTGCGCATCGCCGGCATCGGGCCTCGGAAGATCGAGCTCTACGGTGCCGCCGCATTGGCGCTCCTCAACGGAGCCGACGTCGACGATCTTGTCGGCGAAAAAAAACTTGGCAACGGAACCGTAAAATCATTTGCGCCTGCTCAAGCAGGCGGAATAACCTTCGGTCACACCAGTTCGAGCGGCGGGAGCGATCCTGCCCGGGAGCTAGACCAGAGCGCGCCGGCGAGAGCCGGACGCGGAGAGCAGTGAGGAGGTGAGCCAGGTGGTTCTGATGACGTGGACGACGACGCCGCAGAGACTGCCGATGCTCGCTTCTGCCTGCGCGTCGAACGGTGGCACCAGTCTGCCCACTATCGCCCAGCTCAGCCTGGGTGGCGATGTGTTGAAGACCCGCAAGCCGGGTCACGTCATCGGAGGAGTGTCTCCGGTGGCAGCGCAGCGGCCGCAGACCGTCCTGAACCAGGAGCAGATCCAGGTCCAGGACCCGCGCGGCGGCTACGCGGAGAAGCCGGAGTTCATGTCGACCAAGGTCGATGGACTCCGCGGTGTTCCGCCTCGAGGTAGGCCGGTCTAGAAAACAGACCACCGGCTCACCTCGAGGCCGCGGAACCCGTACACCGGGATCCGCGGCCTCATTTATTTGCCACTACGGCCACCCCCTGGGGAAGAACCCCCAAGAAGGAAGAAGAGGTGAGTAGGACTATGAGTCTGGCGTTGGCCCCAGCTCTCGACGTCCCCGTCGAGCTGGGTGCGGAGCTGCCCTGCCGGAAGTTCGACCCCGACCTGTGGTTCGCCGACGCTCCGGCCGAGCTGGAGCTGGCCCGAGCCCTCTGCGGCGACTGCCCGCTGCGGGCCGAGTGCCTGGCGGGCGCGTTGGAGCGGGCCGAGCCCTGGGGCGTCTGGGGTGGTGAGATCTTCGACCGCGGTGCGATCGTGGCGCGTAAGCGTCCTCGTGGCCGTCCGCGCAAGGAGGACCTCGCCCGGGACGCCGACCTGCGGGCCGAGACGGTCGCCCGGGTGGCGACGGTCACCGGCCGCGAGTCGGTACGTCTGGCCGCCTGAACCGAACAGCACAGCAGCGAAGCACCAACCCAGCCGGGTCTTACCGGCTACATCCGATAAATGAGTGAGAAAGAGAGAAGGAAATGAATCCGTCGAGTGGAATCGCCGAGATGTATCTACTGAACGAAGCGTTGACGCGGGCGCGAATGCCCGAGCCTCAGGCCGAGGCACCCCGCACCGCGAAGCGCATCGCCATGAAGGCGCTGCGTAAGCAGGCCCGCCAGTCGGGCTCCTTCTGATCGGTAGATCGACGACGACGCACCAGCGCCCGGGTCCGCGAGTACGCGGCCCGGGCGCTTTCCTGTGCGGCGGTGTGGCTAGACGGTTTCGGGCTCGAAGCCCGGCAGGTACTCGGCGATCACGTCGCGATAGGAGGCCTTGGCCTCCAGTTGGCACAACACGCCGATGGTCCCCATCGTGACGCGCTGGATCATCAGGTACGCCGGCGGCAGGTTGAGCTGCCGGCCCATCGCGTACGCCGGGCTCTTCGGGCTGGCGATCCGGGCCGCCTCGCCGCGCAGCCAGGACCGGGTGAACCGGAACTCCTCGGCGCGCAGCGGTTCGAGCATCGGGTCGATCCACTCGAGGATGGCGGGCGCGTCGATGTCGACGTCGGGCTTGACGAAGCCCTCCTCGCGCAGCCCCTTCAGGACGCCGTCGGCGTCGCCTTCGAGGGCGAGCCGGGTGAGCCGGCCGATCGGCTCGGGCAGCCCGCCGGGGAGCCGGGCCACCGCACCGAAGTCGATGACGCCGAGGCGTCCGTCGGGCATCAGCCGGAAGTTCCCCGGATGCGGGTCGGCGTGCAACATCCCCGCGCGCTGCGGCGCGGAGAACGCGAAGGTCGCCAGGAGCTGACCTGCCAGGTCACGGTCGCCGACAGTGCCGGAGTTGATGACCGCCGACAGGGGCGTGCCCTCGATCCACTCGGTGATCAGCACCCGAGGGGCGCTCATCAGCACTCGAGGGATGTGGAACTGCTCGTCGCCGGCGTACGCCTCGGCGAAGATCCGCTGGGAGGCGGCCTCGAGGTCGTAGTCGAGCTCCTCGACGACCCGCGCCTTCAACTCGGTGACCAGCGGCTTCACGTCGAGGCCAGGCTGGATCACGCCGAAGAGAGCAGAGAACCGAGACAGCTGGTTGAGGTCGGCGACCAGGGCGTCGCCCGCCCCCGGGTACTGGATCTTCACGGCGACCGGCAGACCGGTGCGCTTGCGGGGCACCTTCCACTCGGCCCGGTGGACCTGGCCGATGCTGGCCGCGGCGGCCGGATGATCGTCGAACTCCTTGAACAGACTGCGCCATTCCGGGCCGAGCTGGTCGGCGAGGACCTTGTGGACACTGGCGGCCGGCAGCGGCGGCGCCGCCTCCTGCAACTTCGTCAGCGCCTGGCGATAAGGTCCGGCCAGCTCCTCAGGCAACGCGGCCTCGAACACGCTCAGCGCCTGGCCGAGCTTCATCGCACCGCCCTTGAGCTGCCCCAATACGCTGAACAGCTGCTCGGCCGTGCGCTCCTGGATCCCGGCCGCCACGACGTCGGCCGCCATCCCGGTGACCCGCTTGCCGAACCCGAGGACGGTACGCCCGGCGAAGCCGAGCGGCAGCGACGCGAGCTTGGCGGTGCGGGCTACGGCTCGGCGTGGAATGTCGGTCACCGGGCCATTCTCCCTCATCCGAACGTCTGTCATCGGTCCGACATCCTCACGGCGGGCAAGCGCAAGCGGGATGCCGCTCCCATCGCCGTCGGCGGATCTCGTCGGCTCCGGAGATCTCCACACTAGCCCCGATCAGCGCGGACGGCCCCCCGTCGAGCAGGGTGAGCGCCTCGGCGATCGTCCGGGCCGCCGCCGCGAGCACGGTCACCGCCGAACACGGCGGCTCGGTCTCGAGGGAGGCGGGCAACTGCGACTCCAGGTGCTGCCAACGGGGATCACGGTCGACCCGGTGCAGCCCCAGACACCGCAGACAGGGACCGTGAGCCGCGACGACCATCGGCCCGACGGTCACGGCGGCTTCGCGTACCGTCACCAGCAGCAGCGGCAGGGACCGGGCGGCCGGCAGCCGCCCGCCGGAGATCTCGACCCGGAGGGCCGCGCCGCCCGCGCGTACTCGGGGGCCGCCGACCCGGTCCGGAAGCAGCGCCTGCGGCTCGGCCGCCTGCGCGACTCGGCGTACTCCGGCCTCCCGGAGCCCGTCGGCCACCGTCTCGGCCAGCCGCCCGCCGCCGCCGATCACGACGCGGGAACGCGCTCGCCGCCGCAGCACCTCGGCCGGCGTCCGGGGCGGTTGCTCCAACGCCAGCGCGCCCGCCTCGGCGCTGAGGCGCGCACGGTCCGCGGCCGGCAGTCCGGCCGGGAGCAGCGCGTCCGCGGCGATCACCAGGCCACGGTCCATCAGATCGCGCAGAAGCGTACGCGTGGCGTCCTCGCTCATGCCCAGTGCGGCCGCCTGGTCGAGCAGCATTCGTTCGGTACGCGAACCGTCGAGCAGGTCGAGCAGCCGACCGGCCGACGGATGCGCCAGTTCGAGGACGACCGCCCGCCGTTGATCCAGCCCCAGCTGCACCCGGCGGCGGTCCCGCCAGAGCGGGCGTACGCCGGGCAGCAGTAGCGGCCGGGGCTGACGGCGATGGCTCACGCACCGGATTCTGCTGCGTACGCGGGGTCGGTTACCGGCCGATCCACAGGTTATGCACAACCTCGATCGGGTTATCCACAGAAATCGGCCGGTTATCCACAGGATGCGGGCCCCAGCTGTCGGTGTGCTGACAGCCGGGGCCCGAAAGGTCGGACGGGGTCAGGCCTTGCCCAGAATGCGGTTCACCGTGGTCCCGCAGACGGGGCAGGGGCCCTTCGCCATCTTCATTCCGGTCTTCGAGACAGTAACGGTGCCCTGGAAGTCGCGCTTCTCCTTGCACTTCACGCAGTACCCGTTGTACATCTCAGCCACGATGTCCTCCTGTTGCCCTTTCGCCCGCCCATATGCGACAGGCTCGCCCGGAAGTGTGCCTTCCCCACGTCATCGGATATGTCAGGTACGCCGGGACACGCCGGGCGGGCCCGAGATGATCTTCGGCGCTTTTGTCCAGTACCCGAGTTTTGCGAAGAAAAAAGGCGTGGGACAGGTCTTGCGCACCCCTGCACTCCGCCCGCTACCGTCCAACGCATGAACCGGCTGAACGTCACCGCCGGCGTGAGCTGAACCTGCCATCGATGGCGGACCAGCGGACGCCCGTCGTTGAGGTGCGGCGCAGTGAGCGCCGACGCCGGACGGTTGCCGCCTACCGCGAGGGTGAGACGGTCGTCGTTCTCATACCCAGCCAGTTCTCCCGGGCCGAGGAAACAGCCTGGGTCGACAAAATGCTGGCCAGGCTGGAAGCCAAGGACAAAAAGGGCGCCCGCTCGGACGATGCGTTGATGGCCCGGGCGCGCCAGCTCGTCGCCCGATACTTCGCCGACTACGACGCCGCCGCGATCCCGATCGGGGTGCGGTGGGTCTCCAATCAACGCGGCCGGTGGGGCTCGTGCTCACCCGACGACCGGACCATCCGGCTGTCGGACCGGCTCCGGGACATGCCCATCTGGGTCAGCGACTACGTGCTCGTCCACGAACTGGCCCACCTGATCGAGCCCAACCACGGCGCGGCCTTCTGGCGGCTGGTGGCCCGGTACCCGAAGACCGAACGCGCCCGCGGCTTCCTCGAAGGCGTCGCGGCGGTCGCCGGCAACGCCTACATCGAAGACTGACGCCGCCGGCCGAGCAGCCGACGGCGTCGCCTCACTTCCCGTCGTCGGGCTTGTCGTCCGAGTCGGAGTCGTCGGAGTCGGGCTTGTCGTCGGGGGCGGTCGGCGTCTCGCCCTCCATCAACTTGCGCAGGTCGGACTCGAAGTCGCCGAGATCACCCAGGGACAGCTGACCGGCGGCGTACGCCTCGGGGTCGGTGAAGTCGTCGTCGGTGGGCAGCAGGTCGGGGTGCCCCCAGAGGGCGTCCCGTCCGGCGATCCCCCGATGCTCGGCGAGGGCGGCCCAGAGCCGGGCGGCCTCCCGCAGCCGGCGCGGCCGAAGCTCCAGCCCGACCAGGGCGGCGAAAGTCTGCTCTGCCGGTCCGCCGGCCGCCCGGCGACGGCGGAACGCCTCGCCCAGTTTGGCCGCGTTCGGCAGGCGCCCCTCGGCCGCGGTGTCCACGACGTGGCTGACCCAGCCCTCGATCAACGCGAGGACGGTCTCCAGCCGCCGCAGCGCGGCCTGCTGCGCCGGGCTGTCCTCCGGAGTGAAGATCCCGGCCATCTGCAGTTCCTGCATCGAGCTCGGGTCGCTCGGGTCGATGCGGCCCATCGCCTCCTCGATCGCGTCCCGGTCGACGCGGATG
>JABFYB010000729.1 GCA_013361475.1 Hamadaea sp. | reverse complement strand
CCTCGTCGAGCGCCACTCCGACGAGCAGGTGCTCGTGATCGGGGCGTACCTGGACCAGCTGCACCAGTTGGGGGAGTACCTCGACGCACCCATCCTCGAGGGCAGCACGACGAACAAGGAACGCGAACGGCTGCTGGACGAGTTCCGGTCGGGCGAACTGCGTACGCTGGTCTTGTCCAAAGTGGGCAACTTCTCGATCGACCTGCCTGAGGCGGCGGTGGCGATCCAGGTCTCCGGCACCTTCGGCTCCCGCCAGGAGGAGGCCCAGCGCCTCGGCCGGGTCCTCCGCCCGAAGGCCGACGGACGCCAGGCGCACTTCTACACCGTCGTCTCCCGGGACACCATCGACACCGAGTACGCCGCCCAACGGCAGCGTTTCCTCGCCGAACAGGGGTACGCCTACACCATCGTGGACGCCGACGACGTCCTCGCCTAGCCCCCCCGTTTTTCCCGCGCGATCATGAACTAACGGTCGTGATCGCGCGGTGTGTCGTGTGCCCGGCGCCCTGATCGACTCCCAAACTTCATGATCAATTGGCTAGGGGCGCGGATCTGTCCGGGCATCGTCATGAGTTGAGTTCGACCGCGTCGGCGTAGCGCTGGAGGCGCGTTGGTGACGTAGGAAATCGGCACCTCGACGTCGGCTTGGTCGTCGGAGAGTGCGAGCACGGCCCAACCTCGGCCCACCAGTCGCCAGGAGACCGTGCGACGCGGCATGAGGTCAGTCCTTGCGGCCGGTGACCGCCACGGTTACACCGAGGCCGATCATCGTCAGCCCGCCGACGCCGCCGATCATCCGCAGGCGGCTCGGTGAGCGGCCGAACCAGTCGCGGGCGTACGCGGCGGCGACGCCCCAAAGGCTGTCGAAGACCACGGCGATCAGGTTGAAGATCAGGCCGAGGAGCAGCATTTGGACGACGACGTGGCCCTCGGACCGGTCGACGAACTGGGGGAGGACCGCCGCGAAGAAGACGATCGTCTTCGGGTTCGAGACGCCGACGGCGAATCCGTCCCAGAGGGAGCGAAGGCCGTTGTGCGTCGACCCGTCGGCGGCGAACACCGTGGTCAGGGACTTCCGGGCCCGCCACGCCTTCACGCCGAGATAGACCAGGTACGCCGCCCCCGCGAGCTTGAGGACGGTGAAGACGACGATCGAGCGTTCGACGATCGAGCCGACGCCGAGGGCCACCGCCGCCACGAGGACGCACGCCCCGAGGGTGTTGCCCAGGACGGTGGTGAGGGCCGCCCGCCGACCGTGGGCGAGGGCCCGGCCGATCACGAACAGCACGCTCGGGCCGGGGATGAGGATCAGCACGAGGGACATCGCCGCGAAGGCGAGCAGACGATCGGCGGACATCATGCCCTGATGGAACGGCATTCTCGGCCCGGGTTTCAACCGCTTATCGGCCGTTGATCATGGACTTGCAACTGCGACACACCGCCGAGACCACGGTTAACTCCATGATCAACGAGTAAAGGCTCAGCAGCGGCGACGGCGGGTGCTGGGGAGGGCGGGACCGGGGGACAGGAGCGGGGCGTGCAGGTCGGCGTACGAGCTGATCCGCTGAAGGACCCGCGTGGGCGTGAAGTCGGCCGCGGTGAACGAGCCGCTGACCACCTCGTCCCAGGTGATCGGGGTGGAGACGGTGGGTGAGTCGCCCGCGCGGAGCGAGTAGACGCAGACCGTGGTCTTCGAGGGGTTGTTCTGGCTCCAGTCGATGAAGACCTTGCCCGGCCGCCCGGCCTTGGCCATCTGGTCGGTGATCGCGTCGGGCGCGGCTCGCGCGAACTCGCCCGCGAGCTCGCGGGCGTAATCCATGATCTGCTCGGCGGTCGCGGTCACGGGGCAGGTGACCTGCATGCCTTTGCGTCCGGAGGTTTTCGGATACGCCGTGAGCCCGTCGACCGCCAGCCGGTCGCGTAACGCCTGCGCAACCGCACGGCATTCGTCGAGGCCGGCCGGTTCGGTCGGGTCGAGATCGAAGACGATGCGGTCGGGGCGTTCGGGACCGTTCGCGACCTGCCATTGCGGCGTATGCAGTTCCAGTGCGGCGAGGTGGGCGAGCCAGACGAGCGTGGCGAGTTCGTCGACCACGATGAGTCCGCTGTCGACGCGTACCCAGCTGGGTTTGGCGGCGGGCGCGTTCTTCTCGAAGAAGCCCTGGGCCTGTGCGCCCGAGGGGTAGCGAATCCGGGTGACCTGGCGGTCCGCCAGATGCGGCAGCATGACCGGGGCGATCCGGGTGTAGTAGTCGATGATCTCGGCTTTGGTGAAGCCATCGGGGTAGAGAGCTTTGTCCAGGTTTGTGAGGTCTATCCGTCGGCCTTCCACTTCGACCCTGGTCACGTTCTCAGGATAGGCCGCGTCCTCCGCGAGCGACTGCCAAGATGGGTGATATGCGGGCAATCTGGAAGGGCGCGATCTCCTTCGGTCTCGTCTCCATCGCGGTCCGGCTCTACGCCGCGACCGAGGAGAAGGACATCCGGTTCCACCAGGTGCACGTCAAGGACGGCGGACGGGTCAAGTACCAGCGGGTCTGCACGGTCGACGGCAAGCAGGTCGACTACGACCAGCTCGCCAAGGGCTACGAAGTGGGCGACCAGATGGTCGTCCTCACCGACGACGACTTCGCCGACCTGCCGCTGAGCAGCTCGCGGGCGATCGACGTGCTGGAGTTCGTGCCCGAGGATCAGATCGATCCCATTCTCTACAGTCGGGCGTACTACCTGGAGCCGGACGGCAACGTGGGGCTCAAGCCGTACCTGCTGTTGCGGGACGCGCTGACGAAGGCGGGTCGCGTCGGGCTGGTCAAGGTCGCACTGCGCCAACGCGAGCAGCTCGCCACCATCCGCGTACGCGACGACGTGCTCGTCCTCAACACGATGCTCTGGCCCGACGAGGTACGCGAGCCGGCGTTCGACGTGCTCGGCGGGGCGGACCAGGTCAAGCTGCACAAGCAGGAACTGCAGATGGCCGGCTCGCTGATCGAGTCGATGTCCGACGAGTTCGACCCGACCGAGTACACCGACGCGTACCGGGAGGCGTTGCAGCAGGTCATCGAGGCCAAGGTGGAGGGCCGCGAGGTCGTGACGCCGCCGCAGCCGCAGGAGGGCGAGGCCGAGGTCATCGACCTGATGGCCGCTCTGCGGGAGTCCGTCGCCAAAGCCAAAGCCGCCCGCAAGGCGGCGTGA
>JABFYB010000678.1 GCA_013361475.1 Hamadaea sp. | reverse complement strand
TCCGCGCGATGTGATAGGCACCGCACATGCGTCTGCTGATCTGCCCCGACAAGTTCGCCGGGACCCTGAGCGCGCCCGACGCCGCCGAAGCGGTGGCCGACGGCTGGCGATCGGTACGCCCGGACGACGAACTCGTGCTGCGTCCGCTGGCCGACGGCGGTCCCGGTTTCGTGGACGTCCTCGCGGCGGCGCACCCGGAAGGAAAGCGCTTTCCCGTGCCGACGACCGATCCGCTCGGCCGCCCGGTGACCGGAGAGATCCTGGTCGTCGGGGAGACGGCGTACGTGGAGAGCGCGCACGCGTGCGGGCTGCACCATCTGAGCCCGGCCGAACGGGATCCTCGACGCGCCCGCTCGGCGGGCCTGCTGGCGCTGCTCATGGCGGCGGCCGAGGTCGACGGCGTCCGGCGGATCGTCATCGGACTGGGCGGCAGCGCCACCAACGACGCGGGCGTACGCGTCCTCGCCGGATTCGGCCGGCCGGAAGCACTGGCGGCGTACGCGGGGAACGGGGAGGGCGTCGAAGCGGGGACCGCGACGCTCGACGGCATCGAGCTGATCGGGGCGACCGACGTCGACAATCCGCTCACCGGCCCCCGGGGGGCCAGCCATGTCTTCGGCCCGCAGAAGGGCGCCGATCCGGCGACGGTCGAGGAATTGGAGGCGGCCCTGATCCGGGTCGCGAGTGTGCTGCCCGAAGGCATCGCCGAGACGCCGGGCGCCGGGGCGGCCGGGGGACTGGGCGCGGCCATCCTGGCCCTCGGCGGGCGGCTCACCTCCGGCATCCAGCTCGTCCGGGACGCCGTCGGCCTCGACGACGAGCTTCGCCGAACCGACCTGGTGATCACCGGCGAGGGCTCATTCGACGAGCAGTCCCTGCACGGAAAGGTCATCGACGGGGTCGCCGGGGCGGGCGCTGCTCTCGGCGTACCAGTCGTGGTCATCGCCGGACGAGTCACCGCGCAGCCGGCGGCCTGGCGCGCGGCCGGGGTGACGCGTGCGCTGTCCTTGTCCGAGGAGTTCGGCCTGGAGCGGGCATTGGGCGACGCGCGGGGCTGTGTGCGGGCGGCCGCGACGCGCCTGGCAGGCGAATAGCGCAGTCGGAAAGCCGTCGGCAACCCAGGCCCGGCGAGTGACGTCTTCCCCATCGAAACACTTCGAACGGGGGTTCGTCATGAAGGTGTCTCGTCGTGTGGTGTGCCTGCTCCTGACCGTCTTGCCGTTGGCCGCCTGTACTCCGGCGGCCGGGCCCGCCGTGACCTCCTCGTCCGTCGCCACGGCGGTGACGCTCGGCCCGGCCGGCTACGGGGAGCTGAAGCTGGGGATGACCCCGGACCAGGCCAAGGCCACCGGGCTGATCAGCGACCCGGCCGGTTCGGCCACCGGCGCCTGCGGCCGGTACGCGTACCTGAAGGGGGCCGCCTCGAACGGAACCGAGGGGCGGCTGTACTTCTCGAGGAAACTCGGGCTCGCCGCCATCTTCGGATACGCCGGTGTCGGCACTCCGGAGGGCGTCGGGGTCGGCGCCTCCTACGGCCAGCTGCACAAGGCGTACCCGGAGTGGAAGCCGGCCGGCGGTGCGGAGCGGGACGGCCGGGGTCAGACAGCGGTGCCGGGCAACCCGGCCGCCGTCTACCTCGTCGAGGTGTACGGCGGCCGGGTCGTCCAGCTGGCGGTGCAGGTCAAGAACCAGGACTGCTACTAGAAGACCGGTTCCAGCGCCTTCTCGGCGGCGACTTCCTCGACCGAAGGTTCCGGCTTCGCCCGGTGGCGTACGCCGAGCAGCGCCACGAGCAGTCCGGCGAGGGTGACGGCGGTGATCACGGCGATGGCCGGACCGAAGGCCGACGGCACCCGGCCGGGCTGGATCGCCTCGTTGCCCACGATCGCCGTGGTGACGGCGAGGACCAGGGCGCCGCCCACCTGAAACGAGGTCTGCACCAGTCCGGAGGCCAGGCCTTGCTCCTCGTCGGCCACGCCGTTGGTGGCCTGCACGTTCATCGAGGAGAAGGCGAGGGCGAACCCGACCCCCAGCAGGAGCACCGTCGGCAGCATCCGCCAGTAGGACGAGGTGGCGTCGACGCCGATGAACAAGGCGTACGCGAGCACGAACGCGCCCATGCCGCCCGCGATCAACCGGCCGGTGCCGTAGCGGGTGATCAGCCGGCCCATCAGTGAACCGGACGAGGCCACCATGAGCCCGGCCGGTAGGAGGGCCAGCGCCATCTGCAGCGGCGACCAGCCGAGGACGGCCTGCAGGAACAGCCCGAGCACGAACTGGAAGCTGATGTACGCCCCGGCGACCGTGACCGCCGCGATGTTGGCCCGGACGAGGGTGCGATTCCGGAAGATGCCCAGCCGCACCAACGGGTGCTTGATCCGGCGCTCGACGGTGATGAACGTCGCGAACAGCAGGACGGCGACCGCGAACGAGCCGAGCGTACGCACCGAGCCCCAGCCGACGGCAGGTGCGTTCACCACGGTGAACACGGTCAGTAGCAACGCGGCTGTCGAAGTGACGGCGCCCAGGATGTCGTGCCCACCGGCGGCGCGCTCACTGGTGCGGGGGATCAGCTTGAGACCGGCCGCCAGCGCGATCAGCGCCAGGGGAGCGGGCAGGAGGAAGGTCGCCCGCCAGTTGATCTCGGTGAGCAGGCCGCCCAGGATCAGGCCCGACGAGAAGCCGCTCGCGCCGAAGACGGTGTAGATGCCGAGGGCGCGATTGCGTACGGGGCCCTCCGGGAACGTGGTCGTGAGGATGGACAGCCCGGCCGGTGCGGTGAACGCCGCGGCCAGCCCCTTGATGAACCGGGTGGCGATGAGCAGCCCGCCGTCGTCGACGAGCGCGCCCAGCAGGGATGCCGCCGCGAAGACCGCGAGCGCCACGAGCAACGCCCGGCGCCGGCCTAGCAGATCCGCCGTACGCCCGCCGAGCAGCAGCAGGCCGCCGTAGCCCAGGACGTAGCCGCTGACGATCCACTGCAACGACGCGGTGGACAGGCCGAGGTCGGACTGGATGGCGGGGAGGGCCACGCCGACCATCGAGACGTCGAGGCCGTCGAGGAACAGGACGGTGCAGAGGACCAGCAGGGTGCCCCAGAGCCGGGGGGTCCACCGGGCGCCGGGCTGGGTATCAGGGACTGGACCAGGCACACCTGCGTGCCGGCCGCGCTTGTTCTTCGCTTCTGCCGATGACTCGGTGACGATCATGCGGGGTAACTTACATGCAGCCGCATTGAATGCGCAAACATAAAATGCTTTCGCATGTTGTGCAGGCGCATGCTAGGATTCGGCCTCGTGAGCCTCGAGATCGTGCAACGGGAGGCGCCACCGCACGTCCGGCAGTGGCGTGATCTGGCGCGCCTGTTCGCGTCGACCTCGTGTCAGCTCGACAAGGCCCTGCACGACAAGCACGGGCTCGGCATGAGCGAGTTCGAGATCCTCGACCGGCTGGCCGAGGCGCGGGAGTGCCCCGGCGCGGCCCGCATGCAGGAGCTTGCCGAGGAGGTCCACCTCAGCCAGAGCGCGCTGTCCCGCGCGGTCGACCGGCTGGAACGGGAGGGTCTGGTGCTGCGCCAGTCGTGCGCCACCGACCGCCGGGGTGTCTTCGTGCACATCACCGACACCGGGCGCGAGCGCTGGCGGCAGGCCTGCCCGACGCAGCGAGCGGTGCTGGCGGAGACGCTCGAGGATTTCGGCCGTGATTTAGCACCCCACGGCCGGGTCGCCGACCAGGAATCGTCGCCGGCGAGCTAGCGTTGGCTTTGAGACGACGATCGCAACAGATCAGGGAGCACTCGTGACCAGTCCTACCACCCAGTCGCAGGAGACCGCGACCGGCATCCTCCTCACCGACGTCGCCGCCGGCAAGGTCAAGGCGCTGCTCGAGCAGGAGGGTCGCGACGACCTGCGGTTGCGCGTCGCCGTGCAGCCCGGTGGCTGCTCCGGCCTGCGCTACCAGCTCTTCTTCGACGAGCGTCAGCTCGACGGCGACGTCATCGCCGACTTCGACGGGGTCGAGGTCGTCGTCGACCGGATGAGCGCGCCGTACCTCTCGGGCGCCACGATCGACTTCGCCGACCGGATCGACGCCCAGGGTTTCACCATCGACAACCCCAACGCGCAGGGCTCGTGCGCGTGCGGTGACTCGTTCCACTGAGCCACCCCTTCCATCGTGCGGTGAAATTCGGCCGCCACGTCGTCTTGGCGACGTGGCGGCCGTTTTCCTTTCCGTTGCCGGTAGGCTGGCCCGGCGCCGGGCACGCCATGCGGTGTCCCCCGGCCGCTCACGTCCGCCGACCTATCGAGGGCAGCCAATGAAGATCGCCGTCACCGGCTCGATCGCCACCGATCACCTGATGCACTTTCCGGGCCGCTTCGCCGACCAGCTCATCGCCGACCAGCTCGACAAGGTGTCGTTGTCGTTCCTGGTCGACGACCTGGTCGTCCGGCGCGGCGGAGTGGCGGCCAACATCGCCTTCGGCATGGGTCAGCTCGGCCTGAGCCCGACGCTGGTGGGCGCGGTCGGCGCCGACTTCGCCGACTACCGCTCGTGGCTGGAGCGGCACGGCGTCGACTGCGGCTCGGTGCACATCAGCGAGGTGGCGCACACCGCGCGCTTCGTCTGCACGACCGATGAGGATCTGTGCCAGGTGGCCTCGTTCTACGCGGGCGCGATGAGCGAGGCGCGCAACATCGAGCTGGCCCCCGTCGCCGACCGGCTCGGCGGCATCGACCTGGTGTTGGTCGGCGCCAACGACCCCGCCGCGATGATTCGTCACTCCCAGGAGTGCCGGGAGCGGGGTTTCCGCTTCGCCGCCGATCCGTCCCAGCAGCTGGCGCGCATGGGCGGTGAGGACGTCCTCCAGCTCATCGAGGGCGCCGAGTTCCTCCTCACCAACGAGTACGAGAAGTCGCTGCTGGAGCAGAAGAGCGGCCTCACCGGCGACCAGGTGCTGGACCGCGTGAAGGTGCGGGTCACCACGCTCGGCAAGAACGGCGTCGAGATCACCGGCCGGGACATGGCGCGCATCCACGTTCCCGTCGCGCGGGAGATCCACGCGTACGACCCGACGGGGGTCGGCGACGGTTTCCGGGCCGGCTTCTTCGCCGCCCTCTCCTGGGGGCTCGGCCTCGAGCGTGCGGCCCAGGTCGGTGCGCTGCTGGCCACTCTGGTCCTGGAGACCGTCGGCACCCAGGAGTACGAGGTCCGCTCGGACATGTTCGCCAAGCGGCTCGCCGAGTCCTACGGCGACGAGGCGGCCGCCGAGGTCCGGCCCCACCTGCCCGCCTGAGCTTCACGCTTGCTCTGCAGATCAGGGATATGCGGCCTTCCCGAGCCCGGGATGCCGGCATATCCCTGATCTGCATCCAAGGAGCTAGGAGCCGGTGACGTCGTTGAGCGTGAACGCCGCCGGACAGGTCGGCTAACTGCTCCGCCGCACGTCGTAGGTATGTCGGGCGGGGGACCCAACGAATTCCTGCCCCCGCAAGCGGCACCACGCGGGGATGTCGAGGGCCGCCGCCGGGTCGTCGGCCAGTACGCGGATCACCTCGCCGACCGCCACGCCGGGCAACCGTTTGGCCAAGGCGATCACCGGCAGGGGACAGCGCTGCCCCAGACAGTCCAGCTCGTACGCCGGAGGGACGGTGGCGTTCACAGTCCGGTCACCCCCGCCTCCTCGCGTAGCCGGGCGACGATCCCGGGCAGGTCGGCGAGGAACCGGTCCACGTGTTCCCCGGTCGTCTCCCGGTGCAGGGAGATGCGGATGTTGCCGTGGGACAACGCGCCCATGGCGACCAGGACGTGACTCGGCTCCAGCGTCGAGGAGGTGCACGAGGAGCCCGAGGAGACGGCGTACCCCCGGCGGTCCAGCTCCCGCAGCAACGACTCGCCGTCGACGTAGAGGCAGGAGAAGGTGACGAGGTGCGGCGCCCGGTCGACCGGGTCGCCGACGACCTCGACGTCCGGGACGGTCGCGAGGACCCGTTCCCGGATGCGATCCACCAGCGCGCTCTGCCGCGCCGCCTCCGCGGCCGCCTCGTTCGACACGGCACGCAGCGCGGCGGCGGCGGCCACGACCGCCGGAAGATCCGGCGCGCCCGGCCCGTGCCCGGCCGCCCGCTCGGGCTGCGACCAGTGCGCCGACTGCGGCGGGTCGAACCTCGTCCCGGTGCGTACGGCGAGGACGCCGACCCCCGGTGGGCCGCCCCATTTCCGGGCGCTTGCGGTCAGCATCGACCACCCGGTGGGCAGCGGCATCCGGCCCGCGACCACGGCCGCGTCGACCAGCAGCGGTACGCCGTGAGCAGCGCAGACCTCGGCGGCGCGGGCGACCGGTTGCAGCGTTCCCACCTCGTGACTGGCGGCGATGAGTGCGGCCAACGCCACACCATCGGCGCCGACCGCTGTCCGCCACGCCTGCTCGTCGAGCCGGCCCAATCGGTCGACCGGCACGGAGACTGCCTCGCCACCTGCGGAAACGTGGTCCTCTCCGGCGTGCAGGACGGCCGAGTGCTCGATCGCCGAATGCACGAAGACCCGCCCCGCCCGCCGCCGCCCGGCCAGTCCACCCAGGACGGCCAGGTGCGCTGCGGCCGTCCCGCTGCCGGTGAAGGTCAGCTCCGCTGGGCGTACCCCTAGAACTTCAGCGGTCGCGGCCCGCGCCGCGTCGAGCAGCCCGCGGGCCCGGCGAGCCTGCGTGTAGAGCCGTGACGGGTCCGCCCAGCCGTCGGCGAGCGACGCGATCAGTGCCTCCCGCGCGGCCGGATGCAGGGGAGACGCCGTCGCGGCATCGAAGTACGCGCCCAGCCTTGCCTGCTCAGACATGTCTTCAACCTACTGCCCGCGCCAGACACGCCGACCCCCAGACCGAAACGGGACGCATGGTCGAGTAGTGTGCGACGCGTCGACAGACGCTCCGCCGGTCAACGCCCGGAGCGGCGGCAAGGGAGGCAGATCTAGGTGGCAAAGGGTCGGTCACGGGCGCTCGGTCTGAGCGCACTCGCCGTGGGAGCTCTGGCATTCCTGACCGGATGCGACGCCTACGACGTCGGCAAGCCGTTCGGCGGGTTCGGCTGGCCGCAAGGCGGCAAGACGCCGCAGGCCAACCAGATGTACGAGATGTGGATCTGGTCGGTGGTCGCGGCGCTCGCGGTCGGCTTCTTCGTCTGGGGCCTGATCTTCTGGTGCATCATCGCCTATCGCAAGCGCAAGGGCGACACCGAACTGCCCACGCAGACGCGGTTCAACCTGCCGATCGAGGTGCTCTACTCGGTCCTGCCGTTCCTGGTGATCGCGGTGCTCTTCTACTACACCGCGGTGATCCAGACGAACGTGAACAAGCTTTCGGCGAACCCCGACGTCACCGTCGAGGTCGTGGCGTTCAAGTGGAACTGGCAGTTCAACTACAAGACCGCGCCGGACACCGACGCCAACGCCACGACGGTCGCCACGACCACGGGCGCCAGCGACTACATCCCGGTCCTGGTCGTGCCGACGGGCAAGACGATCCGGATCGAGGAGACGAGCAAGGACGTCATCCACTCGTTCTGGGTTCCGGAGATGCTCTTCAAGCGCGACGTCTTCCCGGGCAACGTCCGGAACGTCTTCGAGGTCACCATCGACGAGCCCGGCTCCTACGTGGGCCGCTGCGCCGAGCTGTGCGGCACCTACCACTCGATGATGAACTTCGAGGTCCGGGCGGTCTCGCCGGCGGACTACCAGAAGTTCCTCGACGCCAAGAAGGCCGGGCAGACCACGCCGCAGGCGCTGACCGCGATCGGATCCGCGCCGTACGCGACCACGACCACGCCGTTCGACTTCAAGAAGAACGCGCAGCAGGTCCCCGTGAACCTGGGCAACTAAGGAGTACGCACGATGAAGTCTGAATGGCGGATCTTCGGAGGCGTCGCACTCTTCCTGGCGCTCTGCGCGCCGGTGTACGCCTGGTGGAGCAACCACTCGCTGGGGCACGTCGACTGGGTCGGCACCGTCGCCCTGATCATGTCGACGCTGCTCTGCGCGATGTGCGGCGGATACTTCTGGTTCGTCTCGCGGCGCATCGACCTGCGCCCGGAGGACCGGCCCGACGCCGAGATCGCCGAGGGCGCGGGGGAGATCGGCTTCTTCTCGCCCGGCAGCTACTGGCCGTTCGGCATCGCGGCGTTCGCCACCGCGGCCGGGATCGGCATGGTCTTCTGGATGGTCTGGCTCATCGCCCTCGGCCTCATCGGCGTCGTCTTCGCGGCCTGCGCCATGCTGTTCGAGTACTACACCGGCACTCGGCGTACGGCCGAGCACTGACGGTCTGACCGACGAAAGCGCCGCCCGGCTCGCCGGGCGGCGCTTTCGTGTTCGCTGAGGGTCCGCTTCAGCGGGTGTTGGCGACCTCGACCCAGGTCGTCAGGACCTTCGCCGCCGCACCGGAGTCGATGGCCGCGGCGGCCCGCTCGATGCCCGCCCGCAACGCCTCCGGCAGTTCCACACCGGGATCGGCGAACGGGGGAGCGTCCACGCCGGCCACGGCGACAAGGGCGGCCGCCGAGTTGACGAGGACCGCGTCGCGGATGGGGCCGGTCTCGCCCGCGAGAAGACGCCGAGCCACGGCCGCGTTGAACGGCGCGTCGCCGCCCCGTAGATCGCCGGGGGCGCTCCGGGGCAGACCGAGGTCCACCGCGTCCACCGTGGTCGTGTGGACGGCGCCACCGCGTACGACGTGCACGGTGGTCGGCGCGGCCGTGGTGAACTCGTCGAGGCCGTCCTCGCCGTGCACCACGAGCACCGAGTCACCCCGGTCGCGGAACACGCCCGCGACGGTCGACGCCAGGCGGCTGTCGGCCACTCCGACGGCGCCGGCGCGCGGCCGGGCCGGGTTGGTCAACGGCCCGAGCAGGTTGAACGCCGTCGGCACGCCCAGCTCCCGCCGCGTGGGACCGGCGTGCCGCAGGCCCGGGTGGAAACGGCCGGCGAAGCAGAAGCCGATGCCGGCCTCCTCGACGCACCGGGCCACGTCCTCCGGGCCCAGATCCAGCGGGATCCCGAAATGCTCCAGCAGGTCCGCCCCGCCGCACAGGGACGAGGCGGCCCGGTTGCCGTGCTTCACGACGGGCACCCCGGCGCCCGCCACGACCAGCGCCGACATGGTCGAGATGTTGACCGTGTGCGCGCCGTCGCCGCCGGTGCCGACGATGTCGACCGCCTGCGCGCGCTGGGCCGCCGACAACTGAACGGCGGGCGCGTTACGCAACATCGTGGCCGCGAGCCCGGCCAGCTCGGCGGGCGTCTCTCGCTTGGCCCGCAACAGCAGCGCGAACCCGGCGATCTGGGCGGAGGTGGCCGACCCGGCCATGATCTCCTCCATGGCCCAGGCCGCGTCGTCGGTGGAGATCTCCTGGGCGCGGGTCAGCGCGGACAACAGACTGGGCCAGGTGCGTTCGCCCATGGCGGGTCTCCTCCTACACGTGGGCGGGGCCGACCCGGCTGCGCTGGCGGGTCAGGAAGGGGTCAGGCCGACGCCGGAGCCTTCTCGCGAAGCAGCTCGGCGACGGTACGCCCGGTGGTCACCGGGTCGAGGGGGTGCATGATGGTCGCGGTCACCTTGGCGTATGCGGCGAGCCAGCGGTCGGCGGCACGGGCGATGACGAGCACCGTCGGCGGCGTGTCGGCGATCTCGTCGTGCAGCTGCCGGGCGATGCCCAGGCCGCCGCCCGGCGCGGCTTCGCCGTCGAGCACCACCAGATCGATCTCGTAGTCGTCGATCAGCTTGACGCACTCGGCGTACGTCGAGGCCTCGACGAACTCGACGCTCAGGTCGGCGGCGGGGCGTACGCCGATGGCCTGGCGCATGCTCTCGCGGACCGCCGGGTCGTCGCTGTAGAGCAGGACGGTGTGCCGCTGGATGGGTGCTTCGGTCATGTCGAGGGCTCCCGCGCTGTGGGTCTGCGCGCAGCCGTGCTGCGCCGCTAGCTGGTTGCTGCCCGCTGATCGTACTCGGGCGCCTGATGTGGTGTGAGACTGGTCATGTCGGCCGCTGGAGCGCCCGCTGCGGCTGCCGACTGGCGCTCGGCCGCGGCCTCCTCACGATCGAGCTGCCGGTCCACCCGGGCCGCCTCTCGTTCGGAGGCACGGATCCACTGAACCACCAGCACGGCGAGCATCGTCACGCTGACCAGTTCGCCGCCGGCCCACAGGATGCCGCCCGCGGTCACCTGGTCCGACGCGGGATTCGCCCAGGTCAGGCCGAGTGAGGGGTAGTAATCGCCGCCCAGCAGCTCCTTCTGCTGCATGATGGTCAGCCCGAGGACGGTGTGAAAAGGCACACTCAGGATCATCAGCAGCGCCCGCGCCGGATACGGCCAGCGCCCCGGCAACGGGTCCAGCCCCACCAACGGCCAGAAGAACAGGCAGCCGGTCGCGATGAAGTGGGCGTGCATGAACTCGTGCAGCCACGGGTGCTCCAGCGTGAGCCGGTAGAGGTCGCTGAAGTACAAGACGAACGGGTTCGCGACGAAGATGGCGTACGCGACCAGGGGAAACGCCAGAACCCGTGCGACCCGGCTGTGCACCGCGGACAGCAGCAGCGCCCGAGGCTTCTTGGGCAGTGTGCGCAACGCGAGGGTGACCGGCGCGCCGAGGGCGAGGAAGATCGGCGCGACCATGCCGAGCACCATGTGCTGCACCATGTGCACGCTGACCAGGGTGGTGTCGTACGCCCCGATGCCGGTCAGGGTGACCAGCGCGATCGAGCCCAGCCCGGCGCCGACGAACATGATCGTGCGGCTCACCGGCCACTTGTCCCCGCGCGCCTTCAGCCGATGTACGCCGTAGAAGTAGCAGCCGGCCGCGAGGAGCAGCATCGCGGCGAGCCATCCGTCTACTCTGGTCTGGCTGAAGATCGTGCCCGCGGTGAACGGCGGCAGGCCGCCCGTGACGGCGTCGATCAGGCTGGAGAACACCCCTTGAGGCTAGTCCCGCCGCAGGTCGGCGGCACGGCGGGGCGGTCGCGAGCGGACCGGCGGATCACGACACGCCGCCTTAACAGGCACCCCGACGCCGTTCGATGCTGGTCGAGGATAATAATGACCGCGTGACTGCGGCCCCAGCTATCGCCAAGAGCGGGATCCACTCGTTGACCAGACCCAACATGGTCAGCGTAGGGACCATCGTCTGGCTCTCGAGTGAACTGATGTTCTTCGCGGCGCTGTTCGCGATGTACTTCTCCATCCGCGCGGCGGACTACAGCCAGTGGGAACACCACTTCCCGACGCTGAACCTGCCTTACGCGCTCACCTTCACGATCATCCTCGTGCTCTCCTCGGTCACCTGCCAGATGGGCGTCTTCGCCGCCGAGCGCGGCGACGTGTACGCCCTGCGACGCTGGTTCACGCTGACCTTCCTGATGGGCCTGGTGTTCGTGCTCGGGCAGGCGAACGAGTATCGCAACCTGGTCGAGGAGGGCATCAAGATCAACGGCGACGGCTACGGCTCGATGTTCTACCTCACGACGGGGTTCCACGGGCTGCACGTCATCGGCGGTCTGTTCGCCTTCGTGATCTACATGATCCGCACCACCCTGGGCCGGTTCACGCCGGCGCAGGCGACCTCGGCCATCGTCGTGTCGTACTACTGGCACTTCGTCGACGTCGTGTGGATCGCCCTCTTCTTCATGATCTATCTGCTGGAGCGCCTGGGCGGCCTGTCATGACCCGGCGCGCCTCGGATGCAGACGACAAAGGTATGGCCATGACAACTGAAACCGGCAAGGGCGGCGGACTCACCGCCCGCATGCGGCGGTTGGCGGCGCCGCGCCGGCGAGGCAAGGTCGCGCGGCGTACGGGTGCCACCATCCGCATGCTCGCGGCGCTGATCCTCGCGGGCGGCCTCTACGTCGCCGTCGCGCCGGCCACGCAGGCTGCCGACGCCGCGACGCTGTCCCGCTCGGCCGAGGACGGCAAGGCGCTGTTCGACCAGAACTGCATCACCTGCCACGGTCGCAACGCGCAGGGTGTGGACGGCAAGGGACCGAGCCTGATCGGCGTCGGTTCGGCGTCGGTCGAGTTCCAGGTGACCAGCGGCCGGATGCCGGCCGCGCGCCAGGAGGCTCAGATCCCGCGCAAGCCCCCGTTCTGGTCCGGCGAGCAGCTGCAGCAGAACGCCGAGTCGCTCGGGCAGTACATCCAGGAACTGGGCGGCGGTCCGCAGCTGCCGGCGAACATCGACCCCAGCAAGGGCGACATCGCCACCGGTGGCGAGCTGTTCCGCGTGAACTGCGCCTCCTGCCACGCCTTCTCGGCCGGTGGCGGCGCGCTGTCGTCCGGCAAGTACGCCCCCAGCCTCGAGCCGGCCACCGATCGGCAGATCTACGCCGCGATGCTGACCGGCCCGCAGAACATGCCGGTCTTCGGTGACAACCAGCTCAGCCCGCAGGAGAAGCTGGACATCATCGCGTACGTGCAGGGCCTGAAGAGCGACCAGGACCCGGGCGGCTGGGGTCTCGGCCGGTTCGGCCCGGTGACCGAAGGTCTGGCGATCTTCCTGGTGGGCATCGTCGCACTGGTCTTCGCCACCCTCTGGATTGCGGGGAAGTCATGAGCACCCACGAGACCACGGAGGTTCCGGGCGGCGTGAAAGCCGTCGACCCGACGGACCCCAACCTCACCTACCGTGAGGTCCTCGACGAGGGCCTGCGGCGGGACGAGATCGAGATCGTGCACTACGAGCCGCAGTTCCCGGTGCCGGGGACCAAGGCCGAGAAGCGGGTCGAGCGTCTCGTCGCCCTGCTGCTCCTGCTGTGCGGCCTGGCCGCGATCGCCTTCGTCGTGATCTACGTGTCGCCGCTGGGCCAGCCGAAGGAGTACCACTTCGGCTCGACCGCGCAGGACTGGTTCACCCCGCTGCTCGGCTTCACCCTCGGGCTGTCGCTGTTCGGCATCGGCATGGCGATCCTCGTCTACGGCAAGAAGCTCCTGCCGCACGAGATCGCGATCCAGCAGCGGCACAACGACCCGTCGTCGCCGGAGGACCGGGCGCTCGCCGCGGGCACGCTCGGCTTCATCGGCAGCGAGTTCAACATCCAGCGCCGGCCGCTCATCAAGGGCGCGCTCGGCCTCGGCGGCCTCGGGCTCGGCGCGGCCGCGCTGGTCGTGCCGGTCGGCATGCTGCTGAAGGACCCGCACAACGGCCCGGACGACACCGACCCGTACATGACCACCGGCTGGAACCCCGCCTTCAACGACGGCAAGCCGGTGCGCATGGTCCTCGAGGACAACACCTACGTACGCCCGGAGGACATCAGCACCGGCGGCCAGATCACGGTCTTCCCGGGGCTGCCGGGCGGGGTCGGCGTCACCAACGAGTTCGCCGACTCCCCGGTGCTGCTCATTCACCTGCGTGACGAAGACGCGCAGACGCTGCGCGACAACCTCCACAAGTACCCGGTCAACGCCGAGGACGGCGGATCGATGTGGAACAACTACGTGGCGTACTCGAAGATCTGCACGCACGCCGGCTGCCCGGCCAGCCTCTACGAGCAGCAGACCAACCGGCTGCTCTGCCCGTGCCA
>JABFYB010000239.1 GCA_013361475.1 Hamadaea sp. | reverse complement strand
TGGCGAGGAGAAGAAGTGACCGACGTATCCCGACCGCCGGCCCGCCTCACCGTGCTGTCCGGCCCGTCCGGGGTCGGCAAGGACAGCGTGATCGAGTGGATCAAACCGCGCGCCCCCTGGGTGTGGTTCTCCGTCTCGGCGACCACGCGGAAGATGCGCGACGGCGAAGTCGACGGCATCCACTACCACTTCGTGAACCGTGCCCAGTTCCGCCACCTGGAGGCCTCCGGGCAGCTGCTGGAGTGGGCCGAGTTCGCGGGCAACCTCTACGGGACGCCCCGCGCGGGCGTCGAGGCGCGGCTCGATCAGGGCATCCCGGTCCTGCTGAAGATCGACATTCAGGGCGCCCGGCAGGTCCGTGCGGTCATGCCCGAGGCTCAGCTCGTCTTCCTCGCCCCGCCGAGCGTCGAGGAACTGCATCGGCGCCTGCGCGGCCGGGGGACCGAGGACGAGGAGACGATCCGCCGCCGTCTGCTGCACGCCGACGAGGAGCTGGCCTCGCAGAAGGAGTTCGATGTCACCGTCGTCAACGACTCGGTCGAACGCGCTGCTGACGAGTTGCTAGGATTACTCGGTTCACGACAGCTCGCGCCGATCCGGGCGCACGGCTGACAAAACAGACACAAGTTTTTCTAGGGACGTGAAAGTGGCCGCAACCGTCGCCAACCCAGAGGGCATCACCAACCCGCCCATCGACGAGCTGCTGGAGAAGACCACCTCGAAGTACGCGCTGGTCATCTTCGCGGCGAAGCGCGCCCGCCAGATCAACGCCTACTACTCGCAGCTCGGCGAGGGCCTGCTGGAGTATGTCGGCCCGCTGGTGGAGACCACTCCGCAGGAGAAGGCGCTGTCCATCGCGATGCGCGAGATCAACGGTGGCCTCCTCGTCGCCGAGCCGACCGGCGAGACCGCCTGATCCGGCACTGAGAACTCGGCAGAGAACAGAAATCCGACGGTGAGCAGGGTCGTCCTCGGCGTCAGCGGCGGCATCGCCGCGTACAAGGCGTGCGAGCTGCTGCGCCTGCTCACCGAATCGGGTCACCAGGTCCGCGTCGTGCCGACCGAGGCCGCGCTGCGGTTCGTCGGCGCACCGACCTGGGAGGCCCTGTCCGGTCAGCCGGTCGCGACCGGAGTCTTCACCGACGTCCCCGAGGTCCCGCACGTACGCCTCGGGCAGACCGCCGACCTGGTGCTGGTCGCCCCGGCGACGGCCGATCTGCTGGCCAAGGCGGCCCACGGGCTCGCCGACGACCTGCTCACCTCGACATTGCTCACCGCTCGCTGTCCGGTCGTCTTCGCGCCCGCCATGCATACGGAGATGTGGGAGCACCCGGCCACCGCCGACAACGTGGCCACGCTGCGCCGCCGGGGCGCCATCGTGATCGAGCCCGCCGTCGGCCGCCTCACCGGCGCCGACTCCGGCAAGGGCCGCCTGCCCGACCCCGCCGAGATCTTCGCGGTCGCGCGCCGGGTGCTCGCCGGGCGTACCACTGCCGATCTGGCCGGCCGTCACGTCGTGGTGACCGCCGGCGGCACGCGCGAACCGCTCGACCCGGTGCGCTTCCTCGGCAACCGCTCGTCCGGCAAGCAGGGATACGCGTTCGCCACGGCCGCCGTCGCCCGGGGCGCGAAGGTCACGCTGATCGCGGCCAACGTGGCCCTGCCGACGCCGGCCGGGGTCGACCTCGTCCGGGTGGGCAGCACCGCCGAGCTGCGCGACGCCGTGCTCACCGCGGCCGGCACCGCGGACGCGATGGTGTTCGCCGCCGCGCCCGCCGACTTCCGTCCCGCGCAGTACGCGGAGCAGAAGATCAAGAAGGCGGCCGACGGTTCGGCGCCTACGCTGGAACTGGTCACCAATCCCGACATCGCCGCCGAGGCCGGCGCCGCGAAACGGGCGGGCCAGGTGCTGGTGGCGTTCGCCGCGGAGACGCACGACGCGCTGGACAACGGCGCGGCCAAGCTCGTCAAGAAACGGGCCGACCTGATCGTGGTCAACGAGGTCGGCGCCGACAAGGTCTTCGGGGCCGACGACAACGACGTCGTCGTGCTCGGGGCGGACGGATCCACGACGACGCTCGGGCGGCGGTCCAAGGAGGATGTCGCCGACGCCGTGTGGGACCTCGTGCTCGACCGCTGGTCGCCGAAGACCGACTGAAGAGCCCGAATTGTGAACACACGGCCGGTCGCCGGATCGGCGTACGTGCAGGTTGACTAGACTGCCGCGATAACTTGCAATCGTTGAGCATCTTGCCGTTGGCAAGCGGACCGTTGAGGGAGCACTGTGGCACGCCGTCTCTTCACCTCCGAATCGGTCACGGAGGGACACCCCGACAAGATCGCCGACCAGATCAGCGATGGCATCCTCGACGCGCTGCTCACGCAGGACCCGCGCAGCCGGGTAGCCGTGGAGACCCTGATCACGACGGGCCAGGTGCACGTCGCGGGTGAGGTCACCACCAAGGCCTACGCGGACATCCCGACGATCGTCCGCGAGACGATCCTGGGCATCGGCTACGACTCCTCGAAGAAGGGCTTCGACGGCGCTTCCTGCGGCGTGAGCGTTTCGATCGGGTCGCAGTCGCCCGACATCGCCCAGGGCGTCGACTCCGCGCTGGAGCAGCGCGAGGGCGGCCACGACCTGCTGGACTCGCAGGGCGCCGGCGACCAGGGCATGATGTTCGGCTTCGCCTGCTCGGAGACGCCCGAGCTGATGCCGCTGCCGATCGCGCTCGCGCACCGGCTGGCCCGCCGGCTCGCCGCGGTCCGCAAGGACGGCGTGATCCCGTACCTGCGCCCGGACGGCAAGACCCAGGTCACCATCGAGTACGACGGGCTCAAGCCGGTCCGGCTGCACACCGTCGTGGTCTCCTCGCAGCACGCCCCGGACATCTCGCTCGAGTCGCTGCTGACCCCGGACGTCCGCGAGCACGTCATCGCGCCGGAACTGGAGAGCCTTGGCCTCGACACCGAGGGCTACCGGCTGCTGGTGAACCCGACCGGCCGCTTCGAGATCGGCGGCCCGATGGGCGACGCCGGCCTCACCGGCCGGAAGATCATCGTCGACACCTACGGCGGCTACGCCCGCCACGGCGGCGGCGCGTTCTCCGGCAAGGACCCGTCCAAGGTGGACCGTTCGGCGGCGTACGCGATGCGCTGGGTCGCCAAGAACGTCGTGGCGGCCGGGCTGGCCGAGCGGTGCGAGG
>JABFYB010000542.1 GCA_013361475.1 Hamadaea sp. | reverse complement strand
TGGCGGCGGAGGCGCGGGCGGCGTCCAGCACCTCCATGGTGTGCACGCCGTCCCAGGGGTCGACCGGCATCGGGCGTTTTCCCTCGATCGCGGCGAACACGGCCGGGTAGTACGAGGCCCAGTCACCCGGGGTCGGCTCGACCGGCACGAAGTCGGCGCCCCGGCACAGCCGCCCGACCGGGGTGACCACCCGGCGCCCGGTACGCAGCGCGTCCTCCTGACCGTCGAGGTCGTGCACGACGAACGCCCCACCCGTCCCCAGGACGCGTAGCCGTGGCCCGGGCGCGCCGGCGAGGTTGCCGCAGGACAGATGCGAGTGGACGTCGCCGAGGTGGGTCAGCGCGACGAAGACGTCGTCGTCGGCCGCCGTGCCCCGGCGCGACGCGACTTCGGCGTACACGGAGTGAACGGGTCCCAGGAGTTGCACGGCCTGGTCCACCAGGTGGCTGCCGAGGTCGAGCAGCGAACCGCCGCCCTCCTCCGGCGGCAGGTCCTCCCGCCATTTGCCGGGCGCGGGCTCGGGCCGCCACCGCTCGAAGCGCGACTCGAAGCGCAGCACCTCGCCCAGCTCCCCGTCGCCGATCAGCCGGCGCACGGTCAGGAAGTCACTGTCCCAGCGCCGGTTCTGGAAGAGCGTGAAGTCGACTCCGGCCACCTCGGCCGCGGTCACCATCTGCTGGGCCTGCTCCGCGTCGAGCGCCATGGGCTTGTCCACCACGACCGGTACGCCGGAGGCGAAGCACTCCAATGCCGCGTCGGCGTGGAACCGAGTCGGCGTCGCCAGCACCACGAGGTCGGGGCGATCGTCGGCGAGCATCCCGGTCAGGTCGTCCCGGACGGCGGCGGCCGGGAAGTCGGCGGCCACCTCGGCCCGGCGTTCCGGGTTCCGCGTCACCACCGCGACCACCTCGGCCCCGGGTGTCTGGCGGAGCAGCCCGCCGTGGAAGATCCGCCCCGCGACGCCGTACCCGGCGATCCCTACTCGCACAAGGAACATCGTGCCAGGCTCAGCCGTGCCAGACTCAGTGGATGAAGGAACGCGTACGCGCAGCCTTGCTGGACGGCGACGATCTGGTGGTGTTCCGGCGGCAGCGGCCGGGCGTGCCGGTCTACTGGGCGTTGCCCGGTGGCGGTGTCGAGCCGGAGGACGCCGATCTGGTGGCGGCGCTGCGCCGGGAACTGGACGAGGAGCTGAAGGCGGTCATCGCCGAGCCGGTCCTGCTGACCAGCCGCGAGACCCCGTACGCCGACGGCAAGAGCCCGTTGCAGCACCTGTACGCCGCCCGGCTGATCTCGATGGACTTCGACCAGCGGCACGGTCCCGAGTTCAGCGACCCGGCCAAGGGCGAGTACGCCATCGACCGCATCCCGCTCACGAAGCAGGCGCTGGCCGACTGCCAGCTGTTCCCGCCGGAGCTGGCCGACTATCTGCGTGAGCACCTCGACGAGCTCCGAACCCTCTGAACGGTCGCGGCCGTTACAGCCGTTATGGGGGACGAGAAGGAGCCGAGTCATCGGCTCGACCTGGTGCTGACCGTCGTCATGGCGCTCGCGGCGGTGGGCACCGCCTGGGCCGGGTTCGAGAGCACCAAGTGGGGCGGCGTCCAGGCCAACGCGTACGCGGCGGCCGGCGCGGTGCGCGCGGAGGCGGGCCGGGCCGCGAACCGGGCCGGTCAGCAGCGCATTCGCGACCTCGTCAACTTCACGTCCTGGCTCAACGCGCTGAACGAGGATCTGCTCGCCGGGAAGATCTCGCAGCCCGCCGGTGCGTACACGCCGACGCCCGGGACGCTGTCCGGGTTTCTGTACGACCGGTTCCGCCCCGGCTTCGAACCCGTGATCAAGGACTGGGTGGCGACCCGTCCGCTGCTGAACCCGAACTCCCCGGCCACCCCGTTCGACCTGCCGGGATACGTCCTGCCGGACGAGGATCGCGCGAGCACGCTGAACGCGCAGGCGGACGCGCTGACGCACGAGGCGCAGGCCGCCAACCAACGCGGGGACAACTACGTGCTGACCGCGGTCATCTTCGCGCTGGTGCTGTTCTTCGCCGGAGTCGCCGGGCGTGCTCGGGCCAGGCGTACGCAGTTCGGGCTGACCGTCCTGGCCGTGGTGGCCCTCGCGGCCGCGATCATCACGCTCGCGACCTTCCCCGTGGAGATCTGATCAGGCGACCTGCGCTCGGGCTCCGGTGGTCTGGAGGATCAGGTCGGCCACCGCCGCAGGATCGTCGCTCATCGGGACGTGACCGCAGCCGCTGAGGCGGATGACACGGGCGGTCGGGATCTCCGCCCGGGCCCGGTCGGCCATGTGCACGCCGAAGATCCGGTCGTGTTCACCCCAGCCGATGGCGACCGGGACGGCGCCGGTGAGGGCGGCCGAATCGAAGCGGTAGCCCTTCGACGCCCGCGCCACCGCCCGGAAACCCTTGCCCCGCCGCAACGCCAGCGCGTCACCCAGCGCACGGTCATTGTCGAGATTCCCCGGATACGCCATCAGGGACCCGAACGACGTGGCGCGCAACGCCGGCCGGCCGCACGTCAGGCGGACGAGGGGAGTCGGGGCGAACGTCGTGACGCGGAGCGTCGTGAGAATGCGCAGGGCGCGGCGGCGCTCGGCCTCGGTGAAGAACCCGGCGGGCGAGAACGCGGTCGCTGACGCGACCGCTCCCGCCGCTGCCAGCTCCAGGCTGATCGCCCCGCCGAGGCTGTACCCGGCGACGTGCGGCCGGTCCAGGCCCCACTCGTCGAACGTCTCGACCATCGCCTCGACGGTGGCCGCCATGTCGCGGGGCATCCCGCCGTCGGGGACGGGTGACCCGCCGAAACCGGGCAGGTCCAACGCGATGACGTCGTGGTGCTCGGCGAGCGCGTCGAAGACCGGCTCCCACGCCTGATGCCGGTGGCCGATGCCGTGCACGAGCACGAGGGTGGGCCCGGTGCCGGCCCGCTTGTGGTTGACCTTCACGCGTCCGCTCCCGCCCGCTCAGGTGCCGGTAGGGACGCCTCCGCAGTCGGCGTCCCTACCGACGTCTTCCCGAAGGCCCGGCCCAGACCCCGGACCTCCTCCTCCATCTGGCCGACCAACCGGCCCGCGCCGCCGGCCCGGATCACGCGGTCGGCGAAGCCCGACAGCACGATCGGGCGCAGCGCCTGCACCAGCGCCATCGACCGGGGCACGTACACCTTGCGCTTGCGGCGCTCGATGCCC
>JABFYB010000243.1 GCA_013361475.1 Hamadaea sp. | reverse complement strand
CTCGATCGTCAATCGTTTACGACCGTTATGGTCGACCAGCATCGGGCGCAGCTCGTCGGAGTGCAAACGGATGTGCTGGGCGACTCCCTGTGTGATGGTCAGCCAAACGGCGTCGGGTGAAAGCACCAGCGGCCGATGGTCGGCGAATGCCTGCCCGACGGCTCGCAGCAAGGGATGCACGCCGTTGGTTGGCAGCACCAGCAGATCCGGGTCACCACCGATGGCCAGCGCGTCCGGGAACTCGTCGCGCATCGGCGTGGTCGGCAACGGCTGCGCGGCGGGCGTGACATCGTCGACGGCGAAGGTGATCATCGCGTCACCGTAGCGCCTCCGGCCGAACCGGCGCGTGCCCTAACCTACTCCCGAAGATGCCGCGCGAGACATCGCCCCCTGGCCACGGAAGCGGGCGCCTACCATCGCATCGCCGGCGTGCCGACCAATCGTCGTCTCGTCGCGGGCGGCATACCGAACACCTCTAGATTTTGACCGGTCGATGGCGGCATGATCAGCAGCGTGAGCGCCGACACGACGACGATTGCTCTGGCGTCGCTTCGCGAAACCTACGGCGGGTGGCCGCTTGAACCGCCCTGGGGGTGGGCCGCGACCTTCGCGTTCGAGCGGCGTCATGGTGTCGTTCTGCCCGAGCCGTATCGCAGCTTCGTCGCCGAAGTCGGTGCCGGCGGCCGTTTCTGCGGTCCACCCCGTTATGGGCTACAGAAGCCGGACGAAGGAGCGCCGCGGCGCCCGGGTGCGTTGGCACGGACGTTTCCGCTCGTGGCCCGACATGAATGGCAGGGCGGCCCGGCCAACGATCCTCTGGCGGTCGATGACGGTCTCCTGCAGCTGGGGACGGATGGCTGTGACGCCACCTGGTTCTTGGTCGTCACCGGACCGGCACGTGGCACGGTGTGGTTCATCGACGACACAGCTGCTAGCCCCGCGCTCAGGGGCAGTTCGGGCTTCGCCGACTGGGTAGTGGACTGGAAAGGCGGCCCCAAACCGTTTCGATAATGTCCGCTAGTCCGAAAGAGCGTGGAACGTCGTTCAGTGATGACGTCAGCACGCCGCCAACCGATGCCTCTATAGACACGACCAGCAGTACAGGTGCTCGCCCGCGTCACGGGCGCGGCGCGCGAGCCCAGCGATCTCCTCGATCACCGGCACCATCTCATCTCCAGCGACATCCTCACCAAGCCACAGCTCCTCGATCCGACTCCAGCGCTGCGACAAGCTCAAAAACTGATCATCGGAGATCGACGCAAGCGTGTCCCGCGCGGCATCATCGATCGACGACAGCCACGGGCCTTGCTCGTCACCAGACCACAGCAACTGGTCTTCAACCGTGTCGACCGCCCACTCCGTCTGCCGGATAAAGGCCACGAGCTGCGCAAGTATCACCGCGGGGTCGATGCCCTTAAGATCCACGGCGTCGACGTCGACGACCATGTCTCCGCGAACGACGGGACCGCCGTCAAGCTCATCCATCAGTCGTTTCGCCGCAGCGTCGTCGGCAGCTCGGAAGTAGTCATACAACACACCCATAAGCCGGATCGTAGGCGGTGGCTCCGACAACGAGGCCAGAAGCACGACGACCTCCACGGGCGAATTGGCCGGACACAGGCGCATCCATCGAACGAGCGCCGACGCTCTTTCCTGGCCCTCGGCCAACACTTCGTATGTCGAGTGGTCTGCGGGCGGTCGACGGTAGTTGATCTGCCCACGCAGCCACTCCCCCGCGGCAAGGCGTGCGGCGGGTACCCGACGGTGGCGTCGGGGCATGCCGAACGATCACGGGTGGGCCGAGACACGCAGCTTTTCGCCGTCGCGGTCGAGCGTCAGTTTGGCCCACCGCAGCCGGTTTCGTTGCGCCTTGCTGATGAAGTCCCGTGATGCTCGGGCTCATGATCAGGCTCGCTCTGGTCGGTGGTGAGTTCCCGCCGGGGTGAAGGTGATCGCCTCGTCGGACGGGAGGTCGCCGAAGCGCACCGCAGACAGGATCGGTTCGCCCGCCGAGCCGCCGGTCTCGACATGCGCGAGACTCGGACCGCAGCCAAAGGCGGCCTCATCGGCGGCGAAGGTGAGGCCAGCCCCATGCGAGCTGGCCGGCTGCGGGCGGCAACACGTGCGGCGAAGCCCGCCACGCCAGCGATGAGCAGCACGCCGGTCACTACGCCGGTCCTCGGGGCAGTCTGCCATTCTGCCGACTAGCCGCCAGGCCGGTCTACATGCGAGCGTTGACGGATGCCAGAGCCGGCGACGATTCCTTACGGTGCGCGTGCCCGTGCGGAGTTACTGCTCATCCAGGCCTCGGCCGCGTTGCGGGCGGTACAACTCGCGGTGGGCCTGCCAGTGCTGCTGTCTGGGGGGCTCGATGCTTTCCGGGTCCAATGGCTGATCGTCGCCAGCCACCTTTCTGCGGTGTGCTGGTCGGCAGCCCTGTTCGCAGCGACTTTGCGTCGCCGTCGTGTTGCGCTGCCCTGGGTGCTTGTCGACCTCGCGCTCGCATCGACCTGGCTGGTCACGGTTCCGCAGCTGTGTGCCATCTCGTGTGTGAGCGGGTGGCAGCTGTGGGTGGTGCCGTCGGCGATGGGTTCCATCATCCTGGCCATGGTCTTTGTCCAGCTCGGCGTCGCGGCTGTCGGTGCGGTGATCGTCGTCGCGGCGTACGTGGTGGGCATCCAGGAACACTTGTCGCGGACCGCCGCGGCGCCGAACACTCTGGGCACGGTGGCGGTGAACGTGTTTTTCATGCTGGGCTTCGGCGTGCTCGGCTGGCTATGCGCCCGCCTGCTGCGCCAGTCCGCCCGCAGACTTGACACCGCGGTCACCGAAGCGATGGAGGCACGGGCCCGCGAGGCCACTGCCCGGGCCCGCTACGACGAACGGATCCGGCAGTTCGACGCACTGCACCACACCGTCCTGAGCACCCTGAGCAAGATCGCCCGAGGCGGTTTGGACCATCGCTCCGAGGACGTGAGGAAACTATGTGCCCGCGACGCCGACTTCCTACGCGGACTGATCAGCGGGCAGGGCGACGGCGGCCCAGGCGACTTCCTGGCCACCCTGGCCGGGGTGGTCCGCGACAAGCAGGCCCTCGGACTGCGCGTTCACTCGCAGTACCACGCCGTGCCGACGCAGCTGCCACCACCTGTCGCGGCGGGGCTGCTCGGTGCGGTACGCGAGGCGTTGAACAACGTCGCCAAGCACGCGGGTGTCACCGAAGCGTGGCTGACCACAGTGGGCGAAGGTGACGGCGTGCGGATCGTGGTCGTCGACCGCGGTTGCGGGTTCGACCAGGCCACCGCACCGGCCGGCCGTGGCCTGGTGCGGGAGCTGCGGCATCGGGTCATCGAAATCGGCGGCACCACATCGGTCGTGTCGAGCCCCGGTGAGGGCACCGTGGTGGAGGTGGCATGGACCCCATGATCGAGATCGCTGCGATCGACAACGACCAGATGCTCCTGGAGGGCATGGCCACCTGGATCGCGGGGGTGCCCGACATCAGGCTGGTGGCGACCGCGCCGTCGGTGGCGGACTTTCTGAGCCAGGTCGTCACGGCCCGGATCGTGTTGCTGGACCTCAACCTCGAGGACTTCACCGACCCGGTCGACAACGTGGCCACACTGGTCGACGCGGGATTCACCGTCATCGTGATCACGGTGGTGCCGGATCTGTCGTACATTCTGGCCACGACTGAGGCGGGCGCGGTGGCGTACGTCGCCAAAACCGCGAACCTCACGAACTTGGCTGACGTCGTGCGCGCGGTGGCTCGCGGGGACTCGCCACTGACGACGGAGCATGCTTTCTGGCTGGGGCGCGACGACCGGCCGGATCGGCCCGAGCTGACTCCACGCGAGCACGAGGTGCTGGTCGCATACGGGCGCGGGATGACTGTGGACGCGGTGGCCCGTCGGCTGGGCATCGCGGCCGGCACTGTGCGGACACATCTGGACCGGGCCAAGCAGAAGTACGCCGAGGCGGGCAGGCCTATCAGGCATCGCGGTGAGTACGGCGAGCGGATCCGCGAGGACGGACTCGGCCGCGAGCGCTTGCCCGGTCGCGACAGCAGCCGTGACAGCGGCCCGGCCACGCACTAGCAGGGACGCGTGTCCGGATGTCTACCGCAGGGTCGACATGTCGAAGAAGGCGTCGGTCCAGGGCTCACACATGGCGAGGTATCGGTTTGCCGCGTCGCGTCCTTTGAGCTGGAACAGGTAAGCGGCGATGAGCGCGTCCAGCTGCCGGCCCTGTTGGTCGAGACCGCTGGCTGCCACCGCGGCCGGGTCCTGTCGCAGGCGCACCAGTGCGACAAGTGTCTCCGGATCCGGTCGCCGGACCTTTCTCAGCTCGTGGAGTCCGCGGAAGTAGGCCGCGTCGGCATGCTGCCCTGACGTGAGTCTGTCGAGGTCGAAGCAGAGCCCGAGGGCTGTCGTCCATTCGCCGAGCTGGGCGAGTCGGGCGCAGGCCCGGGCGAGCGCGAGGGCACGGTAGAACTCTGGCGCCTGCCGGTCACCGGGATACCGCCGTTGGGCGCCGTCGAAGGCGTCGACGAGCGCCATCACGTCGGCGAAATGCAGTGTCGGCAGCGCGTCGCGCAGGTGGAAGAACAGCCAGCGTGGGTTGTCCGGCTCGCGCCGCCGGGCGGACTCCAGCAAAGCGACATTGCGCTGGATCTTGTCCTTGGCCGCCGCCACCTCGGAGGCATAGCCGTCGTGCCATATGACGAGATCGATGCCGATCAGGCCCGGGACGGCGTCGGCATCGGCCGGAACGTAAGGGTACTCATGTACTTCACCGCGGAAACGCAGACCGCTGACGGGCACTATCCTCGCGATTTCCAGATACTCTTCGTCCCTTCCCTCCTCCCGGATGACCGGAGCGAGAGCGCACCAGGTGATGCCGGGGACGGATTCCAGGGCATGTAGCCGATCACATAGCGGGGTCGTGTGGCCGGCGTCGATCCATTCGTCCGCATCGAGGAACACGGCCCAGCCGTCGCCGACCGCGTCGACCGCCGCGTTGCGCGCCTGCGCGAACGAATCGGCCCAGGCGATCTGCATCATCTCGACACGCCGGTCGGTATACGAGGCGACGATGTCCACCGTGCGGTCGGTGGAGCCGGTGTCGACGACGAGCACCCGGTCGCAGTTTGTCGCCAACGCGCTGTCCAGGCAGCGGGCGATGGCACGTTCCTCGTCGCGGGTCAACACCACGACCGTGACGGGCCAGGGCCGGTCACGGGCCGCCGGGGCGCCGTCCGGAATTGGCTGATAGATCTCCAGGAGATCTGCGAAGTCGTCCATAGGTCCCTGCGAGGTGGGTTGCCGTGGTTGCCGAACGTGCCGGGTGGCCGAGCAGCAATCGCCCCGGCCACCCTTGTGTCTGCGTTAAGTGCGGTGGGTCAGTAGGTACGGCAGGCGCTCTTGCGGCCGGCGTAGTACCGCGTGTAGTACCCGCACATCCACGCGTAGTGGTCGAAGTAGTAGCAGGTCGTGCGCGCGGAGTAGTAGTTCGTCGTGTACAGGTAATCGAAGTCCTGCCGCGCGATGCCACACCACTTCATGTGGTCCCAGTTCTTGAAGTCCGGGTAGTTGCAGGACACCGCTGACGCGGGCGCGGCGCCGGCGAACACGATCGACCCCGACACGGCCATGAGCACAGCCGCGTAGGCGAAGAACTTCGGCCGCCGCCGACTGCGGGGCGACACCGCGGCAACCGCGGTCGGCGCCGAGGTGAATTCAGCGTCGAGGTCATCGAGGAACCGGGTCTTCAAGTCGTCCACAGAACGGTCTCCCTTTCACGAACCGAGCCGGCGCACAGTCCGACGGCGCGACGGCATTGGAATGCGACTATTTGCGAGATGGACGATAGTCAGCCGGCCGTCGCCGGACAGTCCGCAGAAGTGCCTAGTCAATGAGGTTTTGAGGCGAGACCGCCGCCCGGATAGTGGCCGCTGCCGAATCGCCAGTCCGCAAATGTGCGGACTTGACGTACCCATCCGCCGCACACAAGATCGCCGCATCGGAACTATTCGATCCCTGGCGCGGATCGAGTGAGGGCAGACCCAACGTCCTGGCCGGCCGCGCGAACCCCTCTAGGAGACGCGATGCGGACAACGAAGCCCGTGAGGTTCCTACGGTTGGCGATCGGCGCCGCCCTCACGTTTGGCGCATTTGCGCTGGTGCCGGCGCAGCCTGCAGCGGCGCAGACCGGAGCGATGATCCAGCCGGTAAGTGGCAGGGTCACCGGTGTGCTGTCAAACAGATGCGGCAGCACCGACAGCGACCACTACGGCATCGACATCGCCGGCAACGGCGGTACGGCGATCGGTGCCGCGTACTCGGGCACCGTAACCTTCGCCGGTTACACCTCCGGCGGCGGCAACAGCGTGTACCTGTCCCACGCGAGTGGTTATGTCACCAAGTACCTGCACATGGTGCAGGCTCCCTCGGTCTCGGTGGGTCAATCCGTGGGACGCGGCCAGACGCTCGGCTACGTCGGCAGCACCGGCAATTCCACCGGCCCACATCTGCATTTCGAAGTGTGGCGCAACGGGGGCCTCTACACCGCTATCTCGCGGGCCTACACGTGCGGAGGCACGGTCACCAAGGGCGCCGCCATCAACATCGATTTCGTAGACCTGCCGGCGCCGGTGCCGGTCGAGGACGACCACATCTCCGACTTCAGCGGCGACGGTGCGGCCGATGTGCTGGGCATCGATGCGTCCGGCGTGTTCTGGTACTACCCGCACAACGGCGCCGGACTGTCCTCACCTGTGCGGATCGGCCAGGGCTGGGGCGGGTTCAAGCACGTCATGGCCGCGGACTGGAGCGGTGACGGTGCCGCCGACGTCCTGGGTGTCGACTCCGGCGGCTACCTGCGCTATTACGCCAACAACGCGCAGCAGCTGTCGCCGGGGACGCAGATCGGCCAGGGCTGGGGCGGGTTCAAGCACGTCATCGCGGCCGACTTCAGCGCCGACACGAAGGCCGATGTCATGGCCGTCGACGCCAGCGGCTACCTCTGGTACTACCCCCACAGCGGCAGCGGCTTCGGCACTCCGGTCCGAGTCGGCCAGGGCTGGGCCGGCTTCAAACACATCTCTGGGGCGGACTGGAACCACGATGGACGCGCCGACATCATCGGCGTCGACTCCGGCGGCTACCTGTGGGTCTACCCCTACACCGCCAGCGGCTTCGCCACTCCGGTCCAGATCGGCCACGGGTGGGGCGCCTTCCATCAGGTGTTCGCGGCCGACTGGAGCGGGGACGGTTTCGCCGACGTTCTCGGCGTCGACGACTCCGGCGACCTTTGGTACTACCCACACAACGGCAGCGGCCTGTCCACGCCAGTGCAGATCGGGAACGGCTGGGGCACCTTCGCATTCGTCTTGTGACGGACGCAGGCCGACCCGCAGGTCCAGAGACTCGGCACCGGCTGAAGTAGAGCCAAGTCTGAGCCACACGACCTCGCTGCCCTGACGACCACGCTGTTGACGATGCTACGGAGCTCGAGGTGCCTGAGGGGCCAACCTCGTCGCCGATGCGCAACCAAATCACTGAGTCCCACGGACACGGGCGAGGCCAACGCCTCGCCCGTGTCGTCAGCGGCGACGGCCCCTGCCCGAACGGCGAAGCCGTTACGGCCCTGCGACGATCACGCAGGTTGTCTGCCGGGCCGAGCACAACCGGGTGTTGCCGCCGACCAGGCGGATACGCAGGTCGGTGCCGGCCAGCCCGGCGTCGTCCATGGCTTGACGGAGCGTCGCGGCGTCCAGTTCGGGTGGCAGGCCCAGCGCGGTCACGGTGACGACGCCGTTGCGGGCGTCGACCGAGGCGATCTGCCAGTCGGCTGCTTGGGCCCAGCTCGCCGCGAGGGGCTTGACCTCGGCTTCGAGACGCTGGTCGCGTGCCACAGACAGGCTGCCTGCCGTCAACGGGACCGCGACGAGCAGCACCAGCAGGCAGACGATGGCGAGGGTCGGACCCCGGAGTCGTCCGACTGGCCGTCCGGCGGCTTCGGCCGCTGCGCGTACGCGATAGAGCAGGAACACGACGGTGCCGGTGGCGATGATGGCCGCGACGTTGGTGCCGAACAGCAGTGCCGATTCGGAGGCGTCGTGATACCGGCCGACGTTGATGAGCAGACCGGCGACAGCGAGGGGCGGCACCAGGGAGATGGCGATCGCCACGCCCGGCAGCGCGTCGGAGATGTCCGTACGCACGAGCGCGAACGCGCCGACCGTGCCGGTGGCCAGGGCGGCGAGCAGGTCGATGAGCTTCGGGCTGATCCGCGAGGACACCTGGCTGTTGGTCGCGAAGGCGTCGGGCGGCGCGGCGAGGAATCCGATGAGGTAGCCGAGGAGCACCACAGCGGCAGCGCCCGCCAGCACGAGCAGCACATTGCGTATGAGGCGGGATCGGTCGGCCAGGACCAGCGCGAGCGCCGTGCCGAGAATGGGCGTCATCAGCGGCGCCACGATCATCGCGCCGATCACGGTAGCGGTCGAGTCGGCGACCACCCCGGCGGTCGCGATGATCGAAGCCAGGATCAGCAATACCCAGAACCGGGTGGAGCTCGGACTGTTCCAGGGCCGCCGGATGTAGAGCGTGGCGGTCATGCGCTCGACGGCCGCGGTGTCGACGGCTGCCACGATCGGGCTCCTTCTCCGACGCGCCGCCGCGTCCATTGTGTGGCCGCGATAGCCGCTGCCGTGGAACCCGATTATGCGACAAGAACGGATGCCATATGCCCGGATCAACCGATTTGCTCTACCGAGGGTTTCGTGGCTCGGCGCCCGGTAGACGCAACCGATAGGCATCGGCTCGGAGTGCCTGCCGCGAGAAGCAGGGGGACGGCATCCTCGCCTAGACTCGCGCCGACATCTCCGTGATCGCCATCGTGGACGGCGTCACGGGCAACCCTTTGGCGTGGCCCCCAGCCGCTCTCAGGGGTGGCATCGGGAAACTTGAGGGACGCCGTCCGGACAGACCCCGATGGCCACCCATCGCGCGTTCATCGATGCTTGTCGCATGCAATCAAGCCCGTCGACCCGCCGATGGCCGGCCCTGGCCGCGGCCGCGTACGTCGGCCTGTTCTGTCTCATCGCCTCGATCGCGGTGCTCTGGTCCGTGCTGCGGGGCAGCTTATGGAGTGAACAGGCAGTGGTGTCCCTGTCGATCGGCCTCCGCCTTTTGAGCATCGGGATCGCATTGGCATCGGTGCGCCGCTGGGGCGACCGGCTGCCGGCGTGGCTGGTGCTCGCCGGGCTCTGGGGCGCCGCCGCCGTCCAGCTGCTGTATCCGCTCGCCGAGACCGTGGTGAAGGCGCTGATCTTGACCGGTGTCCTGGAGCCGATGAACAAGGGCATCAGCAACATGAGCGCCGAGGGCTGGTTCAACTTCGGCGCGATGTGGGTGATCTGGGGCGTGCCAGGGGTGCTGTTCCTGCTCGCCGCACTGGCCTATCGCGTACGCCGGCCGGCGCCGTGGTGGTGGGTGCTGCTCGGCGTGGTCGGCGGCGCGGTTCTGCTACTCGGGTTGGGTCTGCTGATCGGCTGACATCCAATGGGAAGCCTGCTTTCGTGAGGTCGATGCACCGTCCGGAGCGACAGGGTGTCAGCAGGGCGGTCCACCGGCGTCGACAGGGCATCAGCCGTTGCGGTGGAAAATCTCGAACGCCGTCAGCCCCACGTTCTTCCGTCCGGGCACGAAGCATCGGCAATGGGCGTCCCACCTGCACTGCGACTGGATGGGGTGCGTCACGCCGGGCTGTGGCCCGAGACAGCGCGGGCGACCGCCGCGGTAATCCGCGATTTCGTTGGGTTGATGCGGGACGCCGTATCGGTTCTGATCTCCGGACAAGCTGCCGGCCGGCGGAATTCGCATCTCTCAATGTCGAGGTACCAATGCAATTGCGCCGTGTTGCTGCCGCAACGCTTGCGGCACTTCTCCTCGTGCCAGGACTCGTCACGACTACCGCGTACGCCCGACCGCCCGCCACCCGCGGTGGCGACACAGCCGCTGGTGCACCACGTGATCATGCCAGCCGGATGCCCGGGGCCACACCGGTACGCCCGAAGGCCACCGCCCGGACCGCGGCGACCAGCGACCTCGTCATTCCGGACTGCGAGACGACCAAGTACACCGACCCGTCCGGCAATTCGGTGCTGAGGGTCGACGAGGGCTGCGATCTCGACTGGTACATGTATGAGAGCGACGGTCCGCTGGACTTCGACATCACGGTGCCCCGCTACGCGGGCCCGGTGACCGATGACGGCCATCCCGCCACGGGCAATTCGTTCAAGGGCCGCCAGGCTTTGGTGACTCTGCGAGCCTGGGACGTCGACGACGACTATTCAGGCCTTGAAGTACGCGAGATCGACCAGTTGCTCGTCAATGGACAGCACATTCCCGCTCCGACGTATGGCGTGCTGACCGGCGCGAACGATCAGTGGAGCACCGTGTCGTTCCCGATCGAAACCGCCCTGCTGCGATTTCCGGCCGCACCCGGTGAGACGGCCGTGAACGAGTTTCAGCTCAACATCGACACGGGTAATCCCGGCGCCGATCGTTGGGCCGTCGAGATCGACTGGGCCGAGCTTCGTCTCAGCGATGTTCTTCCGGTTGCTCTGATCCATGGCATCACCGACGGCGGCGACAAGATGAACGACATCAAGGCGTACTACGAGCAGGCGATGTGGCAGCTCGGCGGGCAGATCATCGCTCCGGAGATGACCAAGAACCGCAGCACTCAGGAGAACGCCCGCCTCATGCATGAGCCGATCCTGCAGCTCATGGAGCGTACCGGCGCCGACCAGGTGAATCTGGTGGCCCATTCGATGGGTGGGCTGGACTCGCGCCGCTATGCCTGGTGGCATCCGGGGACGGTGCGAAACGTCGTCATGATCGCGACCCCCAACGCCGGCAGTGAAGTCGCTGATCATCTCTGCGATGTGAAGAACCGTCCGGAGTACTACGACGAGGACTACAAGGCTTGGATCACCTTGTTCTCGCAGGCCTTCGGCGACTGCGTCGATGCCGAAGACGGTCTCTACCAGTTGCAGACCTCCTACGTGCGAGATGTGTTCAACCTCCAGGTCCGCGACAACACCACCGGCACCTCGTACGCCACGATCGCCGGAGACGGCTTCCTGTTCCCGACCTCGTACTACATGCACGGACGTAACGACGGTGTCGTCTCCGTGGACAGCGTGCGATGGATGGCATCGGACCGCGCCCACGGCGGCGTACACGAAACCTTGAATCCGATCTTCGCGCTCAACCACAATGACCTCATCCACGAAGGCAGCGGCGCCATTCCGCTCAGCCTCTGTCACGTGTATCCGGCGAACGCCGCTTGCACCGTGATGGCACCGGCTGCTACGCCACTGTCCGCCACGCTCGTCGCGCCCGCCCCGGTGCAGCTGGCCGATGTCGGGTCGGCGACCCTCGCGCCCGGCGGAGACGCTCAGCTTCAGCTGACCCTGGACGACGGCGTACCCGGCGAGATCCTGCTGTTCACCCAGCCGGGTGTGACCGGCGCGTACAACGGCGCCGCCATGCAGGCGACGACGGTCTTGGGCGTACCGGCGCTGACCGCGAGCACCACCGGTGGCACGGCGGTCGTCAGCCTGCACAACACCGGCAGCGCCGCCGCCGTCGCCCTGGCGATGGGGTCGGTGCACACGAGCCGCGCGCTGGCCGTGACCGGGCCGGGCGGGCTACCCGCCGCGGGTACGCCGGTGACCGCCACGGTCTCGCTGTCCGGAGCCACCGCCGGCGACCAGGTGAAGTATCGCGTGCTGAACAGCGCGGGAGACCAGCTGACGGCCGGAACCGCTTCGGCGGCCGGGCCGGGCTCGTGGACCGCCACGTTCACACCGGCCACCGCCGGCTCACACACCGTCGTCGCTTGGACCGAAGGGGCCGGATCGCGAACGGCCAGCGTCATCGTCCCGATCGGCGCGAATGACGGGCGGGGCTTCGGAAGCGGAGCGACCTGGGCCGCACCTGACGCCAATGGCGACGGCCGCCGGGACGCCCTAGAGGTGTCCGTCCCGATCACCGCCCCGGCCGGTGGCACGTTCGAGGTCTCCGCCGATCTCGTGGGTCCCGACGGTCAGGTCGTCGCCTCCACCGGTAGCACGGCCACCGTCGAGGCGACGGGTGGCTCCGTCACTCTGCGATTCGACGGGCGCGGATTGTTCCGATCCGGGCAGAACGGTCCCTACACCCTGAGCAACCTGGTTCTCAGCGACAGTGCTCAAAACCTGCTGGCCAGGGTCGCCAACCAGGCCACCTCGGAGGCATACGCCGCCGATCAATTCGACCACTTCGACGTCGAGGTCGACCAGCGCGGTTTCACCGATGAGGTCGTCGACGCCGATCACGACCGCTACGCCGAGACGCTTCGCGTCAACGGTGGCGTACGGGTCGACACCGGCGGCTACTACGCCGTCAACGCCCGCCTGGTCGGTCCCGACGGCCAGGAGATCGCCGAGTTCCAGCAGACCGCGACCTTTACCCAGGGCCAGAACGCTCTCACGCTGGCCTTTCCCTGGTCGGCGATGACCGCCGCCGGGGTCGACGGGCCGTACACCGTCACGGACCTCTCGGTGTATCCGATCTACGACGCGGGCAACGGCGCGTTCCTGACGAACGCCCACACCACTCCGAAGTACCTCGCATCAGGCCTGATCAACCGGGAACCCACGGTCGAGGCGCAGCCCATCACCCTGGAAGGCAACACCACCGGTGGCTACCGTGGCACGTTGTCCGGTGTGGCGGCGTCGGACCCGGACGGCGACCAGGTCACCCTGACCGACGATGCGGCCGATCCGCTGCCGGTGGGCTCGAACAGCGTCGTCTGGACGGCGACGGACGGCTACGGCGCAAGCTCCACCACGGTTCAGTCGGTGACGATCCGCGACACGACCGCGCCGACGATCACCTGCCCGGCCGCCGTGACGAGCAACTCCACGACACCGACCCTCGGATCGCCGACGGCAGCCGACATAGTGGACTCCTCACCGGGCATCACCAACGACGCTCCAGCAGTGTTCCCCTCCGGCGTCACGATCGTCAGATGGCAGGCTCGTGACGACTCCGGCAACCTGGCGACCTGCACGCAATCGGTGACGGTGTCCACCGCGTACGCCTTCACCGGGTTCTTCGTCGGTAACACCAACGTCGGCAACACCACTACCTGCCAGGTTCTGATCGACGCATACAGTTGCTCGTTGACGATCGGTTTCCAGCTGCGTGACGCGGCCGGCAACATCGTCAGCGACGCGGCGGCGATCAGCGGCTGGTCGTGGGACACCAAGGGGAGCGCCAGTGCCCCGACCTACGATGCCGCTACCGGGCGCTTCACGATGAAGATCACCGTCACGCCGGCCCAGCCTGGCACGTACCCGAAGTTCACGGTCCGGTTTGCCGACGGCAGTAGCAAGACGCTCAAGGTGAGCATGATCTGATCGCCAGACCGTGACCACCGGGGCCTTCCGGCCATGCGCAATGCTCCTTCGCGCGTTCGGCTGGAAGGCCCCGGCAGTCAGCGACGGTGGCGCAGCGCCACCATGAGCAGCAGAGCGCTCAGCACCAGCTACA
>JABFYB010000758.1 GCA_013361475.1 Hamadaea sp. | reverse complement strand
AGCGGTCGAGCACCTCGCTGAGCCGCCGGTGGGCGGGCACTTCGTCGGCCGCGAACTGCGCTCGCCGGCCTCGGGGGTTGATCGTGCCCGCCGAGAATCGCCCGCTGGCCTCGCTGGCGGCGTACCCGAGGGCGAAGGTGGTGATGAGCCGCTCGACGCGCGGCACTTCGGCCTCCGGTACGCCGAGGTCCAGCAGAGCGCCGTAGATGGCGTCGACCAGGCGCACGGCGTCGGGCGTCACCGCCGGCCGGGCCAGGAGCAGCGCGTACGCCGAGGGGTGCCGCCGCGACAGCTCGCGCGCGGCGCGGCCCACCGCGAGCAGCCGCTCCTCCGGGGTGCCGTCGACGGGCACGGCGGGCAGCAGCTCGGCGAGCATCCGGTCGACGAGCCCGTCGAGCAGGCCGTCCTTGTCCCCGATGTGCGGGTAGAGCGCCATCGCGGTCACGCCCAGCTTCTGCGCCAACGCGCGCATGGTCACGCCGGTCAGGCCGCGTTCGTCGGCCAGCTCCAGCGCGGCGTCGAGAATCTGGCGCTTGCGATCATCCTGGGCCACCTCTACAGTGTAGATCTATACAACGTAGATCACAAAGGAGGCCGACCCATGCTCTCCGCGAACGACCTGGTCAAGCAGTACGGTGACCGCCGCGCCCTGGACGGCTTCACCCTCTCGATCGCCCCCGGCGAGATCTGCGGGCTCATCGGCCACAACGGCGCCGGCAAGACGACCTTCGTCGAGATCGTCACCGGCCTCGTCCGCCCCGACGCCGGGAACGTCACGATCGACGGGCGTACGCCCGCGCAGGCCCGGGACCGCGTCGGGGTGGCGCCGCAGGAACTGGCGCTCTACCTGTCGGCGAGCCTGCGGCAGAACCTGCGCCTGTTCGGCGGACTCGCCGGGCTCCGCGGGCGGGCGCTTCGTCAGGCGATCACGGAGACCGCCGACCGTCTGCTGCTGACCGACTGCCTCGACCGCCCGATCGGGTTGCTGTCGGGCGGGCAGCGTCGCCGGGCGCAGGCCGCGACCGCGTTGCTGCACCGCCCCCGCCTGCTGCTGCTCGACGAGCCGACCGTCGGCGCCGATCCCGAGACGAGGGCGGCGCTGCTCGATCTGATCAAAGAGGTCGCGGCCACCGGGACGGCCGTTTGCTACACCACTCACTACCTGCCCGAACTGGTCGAGCTGGGCGCCACCCTCGCGCTGTGCTCGGCCGGTCGCGTCATCGCCCGGGGCGATCAGGAAAGCCTGCTCGCGGGGCTGCCCGGCCATCTCGACATCACCCGGGCCGACGGCAGCGTCGAGCAGATCACCACCCCGGATCCGACCGCGGCACTGGCCCGGCTGCTGGCCGAAGGCGTACGGCCGTCGGCTGTGGACATCCGGCCGGCCACCCTCGACGACCTCTACCACCGCCTGGCGGTGGCCCGATGAGCGCCGCCGCCGTGCTGGTCCGTCACAACTTCGCGCTGTTGCTCGCCGAACCCGGCCCGGCGCTCAGCCGCGTCGGCATGCCGCTGGTGCTGATCACCGCGCTGCGCCCGCTCTACTCGGCCGCCCTCGGGTCCGCCGGACTCACCCAGGCGGTCACCGGCATGCTCGTGCTCTTCTCGCTGCTCGGGCTGAACATCATCGCCGGGGGCATCCTCACCGAACGCTCGTGGCACACGCTCGACCGGCTCCGCGCCACCCCCGCCCGGCCCGCGCAGATCCTGGTGGGCAAAGCCGTCCCGCTCGGCACGGTGCTACTCGCGCAACAGGGCGCGCTCATCGCGTACTCGATGATCTTCCTGGGGCTGCGCGTGCCGCGACCGGACCTCCTGCTGGTCGCGGGCGTGAGCTGGGCGGTGACCTTGCTGTGCGCGGGGGCCGCTCTCGCCACAGTGGTACGCAGTCAGAGCGAGCTGAGCGCGGTCAACGACCTGGGCGGGATGTTCTTCACCGTGCTCGGCGGCGCGATGGTGCCCTTGGCCCTGATGCCGGCGTGGCTGCGCGCCGCCGCCCCCGCGTCGCCGGGATATTGGGCGCTGCACGCGCTGACCGCCGCCCTGGACGGCGACGCGGGCGCGACCGTCCGAGCCGCGGGCGTCTTGCTGGCGGTCGCCGTCGTGCTCGGCGCGTTCGCCGCCTGGCGGATGGCGCGCGGATGGGGCCGCAACCGTCTACTGTGACCGGACGACGGCAGGCTGGCCGGGCGGTGGTACCGTGCCTGACGATCTTGCTTGAGGACGTGCCTTTGGGAGGACGCGTGAACACCGACCCCTCGACCAACATGGTGGTCTTCGAGATTCCGGGCTACCCCGAGCCGTTCATCTCGAGCGGGCCGACCCAAGCCGACGACTGCGTGCAGCAGGCGTGGTTCGCGGTGCCGGTCGAACGGCGCGCGGCAGCCGACGTGAGCCGCATCTACTCGGAGTGGCAGCCGTCGGCGGTGGACGAGGACTTCATCGGGCGGACGTTCCCCCGAGCCGCGGTCACCTACAGCTTCGACCGGCCCGGCCCCGGCGGCTGGGAGGCGGCGTACGCCGAGGTCCGCCAGACCATGGAGCAGGCGGAACGGCAGCACGCGGCGGCGCAGGCCGTGGACAACATGGAGCACGTCGCCGAGAACGGCCAGCTCCTGCCGATCCTGTGGAGTTGGTCGTCGCCCACGATCGACCTCCTGCAGCACCTCCCCCATCGCGATGTCGTCCCAGGACGGCTGCACGTCACCGTCGCCGCGGTCGCGACCACGCCGCAGGGCCGCATCGGCATGAACCACCTCACCCACGCCAAACTCGGCACACAGCCATTCGAAGAGGTTCTCGCGACGGCGTACGGCGCGCTCGTCTCAGGCCTGCGCGTCGACGTCGGCGAAGATCGCGAGCGCCCGGATCGGGGCCGTTTCCTGACACTGCGCCGCGAAGGCGCCTTCGCCTCGTCCGCCCTGGCGCTGCCCGACTTCCACGACCAGATGAGCCGTACGCTCGGCGCCGACCACCTCGTCGTCGCGCTCCCCGACCCGGACACGGTCCTCGTGACCCGGCAGGACTCCGGCTGGGTGGAGTACCTCGAGCGCTGCGTGCTCGACTCCCCGTACGCCGCCGGCGAGATCGTGCCGAGCCTGGTGGCGCTGGAGCCGGCCGGCATCCGGCTGCTGGTCGAACGCCACGAACGCCTCTCCCCCGCCGCGTAGCCAAGCATTCCGCCAACGACGGGTGCAGTGTGACAACCACCGGTCACATAGGGCATTCGCGGTGCGGCGTTGTGAGACACTGGACAGGACTTACTTCGCCGTCGCTTGCGGGAAACCGATGGATGACGAAAGACCCCTGCCGAGCCGGGCGCCGTTGCCCGACATCTCCGGCGATCGCCTGAACCGCCTGCTGCTGGGCGATGATCCAGCGTTGACGGCAGCCGTCGCGGATCTGGTCGCGCTGGTGCACACGCACCCGGAGAGGACGCTCGCGGGATGGAACAGCTTTCTCGAGACGCGCCCCGTCTCGGACTGACCCCTGGCGAGTTGCGGGAGTTCGCCCGGGGCGCCGCCGGGCGGGGGCAGGTCGAGAAGCTGCGCGACGCTCAGTTGACTCGGACGCTGTTGCTGATCCGGCATCTGGTCAGCACCGATCCGGAGCTGATCCCGGCGGCGACGGTGATCGGGCGGGCGTACGAAGTGGATCCGGGCGCGGTGCTGGAGGTGTTGCGGCTGCCGTGGCTGGGAGTGTGGGCGACGCATCGGACGAGAGGACTGGCGTCGGCACCTGCCGGTTATCTGGACGCCGTCGCGCGGCGGGCGGCGAATCAGGCCGGGATCGAACCGGACTCGGTGGACGACTGGCCGACCCTGACGCGCTACAGCCTTCGGCATAGCGGGCGCAGTCTCCAGCTCACGGTGGACGACGCTGATCCGATGCGGGACTGCTACGGTCTGGCCTTGGCAGGTCGCCTGACCGACGCCGCGCACGCCGCCGCGAAGTCCACATTCGACGCTGCTTGGCGGCTGCTCGCCGACTGCGCTCCCGCGTACGCCGACGAGCTGACGTACGGGCTGACGACGTTCGTCCCGCTGGGCGACGCCGGGGCGGGCAATCACAGCGTCACGAACTCCGACGCGTTCGGCGCGTTCGCCAGCGAACCGGGGTTGAGCCCGGTCGAGCTCGCGGTGGCGATGGTGCACGAATTCCAGCACAGCAAGCTCAGCGTCATCATGCACCTGGCCGACCTGTTCGACCCGGCCGACCGGGGCTGGTACGCGTCACCGTGGCGCTCCGACCCCCGGCCCATCACGGGACTTCTGCACGGGGCGTACGCCTTCACCGCCGTGGCGGATCTGTGGGCTGCGCTGTGCGTACAAGCTGAGTTCGCGGAGCGGGCCGAGGCGCGCCTGGCCGAGGTACGCGGACAGCTGGGCCAGGCGTTCGCGGAGCTGGACCGGGCCGCGAGCCTGACCGACGCGGGCCGGTTGTTGTGCGCGACGCTGGCCGCGCGCACCGTCAGATCAAGCTGATCGTCTCGATGTCGCACTCGATGCGGCGCCGGTTGCGGGCGGCCTCCACCTCGGGGTGCTCCGCGCCGAACTTCTCGGTCAGCAGCCGCGTCGCCTCGGCGAGCATCGGCAGCCCCGTCTCCGCCTGGTCGGTCTGGATCAGGTCGACTGCGGCGTTGACCATGCAGTAGTAGGTGTACGCGTGCTGGGGACCGCGGATGCGTTGCGAGTCGGCGAGGATCTCGGCCGACAACGGCTGGGCCTCGGAAACCCGGTGTGCCCGAACCAGGTTCATCACCACACCGCTGCGGGCGCTGAGCAGATACGGGTGCTCGGCCGGGAGGGTGCGGCGCAGGCCGTCGAGCGTGCGAAGGCTCAGGGCCTCCGCCTCCTGGTCGAGGTCACGGGCGCGCAGGATGGCCGCGACGTTGACGGACGCGCACCACACCAGCGGGTGGTCCTCCCCATAGATCTCGCGGAACAGGTGGAGACTACGCATCGCGTAGGTGTGGGCGTCCCGGGCGTCGCCCCGCGCCCGGAGCGCGTTCGCGGTCGTCATGCCGCATTCGGCGGTCATCAGATGGTCGGGACCGAACCGGCGGGTGGCCAGGAGGTGGTTGGCGCGGCCCTCGGCCACCGCCTCGTCGAGCCGGCCGAGCTTACGCAGACTCGCCACGTAGACGCAGGTCGCCCGGAGCACGGTCAGGTGATCCGCGCCGAGCAGGCTGCGCTGGATCGGCAGCGAACCCTCCAACAGCGCGGCGGCGTCGGCGTACCGGCCGAGGAGGTAGAGGTCGCGTGCCTGGGCCTCCTGGGCGAGAACGATCGGGATCGCACCGTCCTCCAAGGTGCGGGCGTGCTCCTCGACTTCGACGTTCAACGCGTACGAGGCGGCGAAGTCGCCGGTCAGCCGCAGGTCCATGGCGAGCGAGTTCATGATGCGCAGGGTGCTGGGATCGGCGTCACCGAGCACGCGGCGCTGCGTCTCCAGGGTACGCGCGTCCAGCTCCCGGGCCTCGGTCACGCGCCCGGCCCGGCGCAGATCGGCGCCGACGCTGTTCGCGGCGCCCATCGTGTACTCGTGCTCCTCGCCGAGCGCCACGACCATGCGCTCGTACGCCGCCAGGGTGACGGCCGCCGCCTGCGGATCGTTCAGCTGCCGCAGCGCGTCACCGTAGCGGCGCAACGCCAGCAGGGTCAGCGCGTCGGTGCTGGGCTCGCCGTCCTCATCGGGAATGTCCCAGAAGGCCAGCGCCTCCTCGACCAGTGCTCGGCAGCTCTCGTAATCCCCGGTGTTGTAGAGGTAACGCACCTGGTCCAGCACCGTCCGGCGGGCGTCGACGTCGCCGTGGATCAGCCGGGCGGCGTGCAGGTGCGGCGCGATCTCCGAGTGCCGGGGCCAAGTCCCGCGGTCGTCGGGGAAGCCGGGGTTGGCCGCGGAGAGCAGGCGCTGCGCGTTCAGCAGCGGTTCGGCGGAGGTCAGGCCCTCCCGGACGACGAGGTGGACGAGCCGGTGGATCTGCACCCGCTTGTTCGCGTTGTCGATCCGGGCCAGGCCGAGCGCACCGAGGTGGCGTACCGCCCGGGAGATGTCGTTGCGCTCCTGCAGCACCGATCGCAGCGGTTCCGGGAGACCGGCGGCGCGGCGGCCCTCCCAGAGCAGCCGCGTCGAGATCGGTTCGGGCGCGAGGTGGACCAGCAGCTCGAGGAGCTGGACCGCGGCGGCCGACCGCTCGGCCAGCTCAGGCAGCGCCAGCGAGACGACGGTCAGCACGGTGCCGTTGTACTCGCGCGGCCGCCCTTCGGCGAGCAGCGTGGTGGCCCGGCTCTCCAGGTCCTCCAGATATTCGTCCACCGAGGACGGCATGGTCAGCAACCAGCTCGCGGCCTGCTCCAACGCCAGCGGCAGATCGTCGAGCTTCTCGGCGAGGTCGTGGGCCTCCCGGTCGGACGTGTCGGGCACGCGCGCCTGGAGCAACTCCAGGGACTCCGAACGGCTGAACACGTCCAGTTCCAAAGTGGCGCCTTCGGCGGCCCACGCCGTGTTGCGGGTCGTCACGATCACGTGGCCGAGTTCGCCGACGACGTTCGCGGTCGGCATGAGCGGGGCCAGTTCGGCGGGATCGGTCGCGTTGTCGTAGACCAGCAGCCAATTTTGCGACGTGGTCGCCAGGTGGTCCAGCAGAGCGCGGATCCGTTGTTCCATGCTGGGATTGGGCGGGATGCCGGCCCGATCGGCCAGCGCGGACAGCGAGGCCCGCACGGTCGCGATGTTCTCCGCGTTGATCCACCAGATGATCTGGTAACGGCTCTGATGGAGGTAGGTGTACTCGACGGCGAGCTGCGTCTTGCCGACGCCACCGGCGCCGCGCACGCTCGCCTTCGGCAGGACCGAGGCCCGGGCTTGTTGACTCAGCGCGGCGTCGAGCGTGGCGAGGCTCTCGCGGCGGCCCACGAAGTACTGGTTGCGGGCGGGAACGCCACCCCAGACCAGCGCAGGCGGTTGCGTCGTCCCCGAGTCGGTGACCTTGATGATCGTCGTGGTACCCACGTCGGGACCTTCCTCATGCGCCGGCAAACCTGTGTTCGAGCCCGGTCCCGCGGCCGCGCTGATCAATCGCGCCACGCGGCGAGCGTTGTCCAGGTCAGCCCCGGTCAACCCCAAATCATACCGTCCACCGGTGAGCCAAGCCTCGATCCCGGCGCTGTTGCCTTCCCGACCGGCGGCCCCGGCCGCGACCGGTGTCTCGTCGGCCCTCCCCGGCAGCCGCTCCAGGAGCAGCGCCACGAAGGCGATCATCGCGGGCGCGCCCCACGCGTCGGCACGCTGCCAGCCGACCTGCTGCAGGACGACGTCCGGCTCGTCGATCTCGACGCGGGCGTCCATCACCTGACCGGCGACCTCGGCGACCACGTCGGGCCGGACCTCGGCGAGCAGCGCGGCCAGCTCGACGCGCGCGAGGATCTGCCACGCGGGCAGCACGGCACTCTCCTCGCCGAACGCGGCCGCCGCCCGCAGCAGCGTCGGCAGGCCCTCCGGCACGGCCGCCAGCGCCTGGACGATGAACATCAGCTCGGCCTTGTTCGACACGTTCCGCCGGTTGTCGCCCACGACCTGGTGACCGAGTTCGCCGTGCACGGCTTCGAGGCACATCAAGCGTTCGTCCGCGTTCTTCAGCACTCCCACCGTCAGGAGCGCGTCCCGCAGCTCGGTGGCTTGCCGGATCAGCAGGCGGGGCATGATCAGTCCTCTTCGTCCGGTGGCGGCAGCAGCCGCATCGAGACCGCGAGCGCACGAAACTCCCGCATGGAGATGCTATCGGGATCCTCCCGCTCGGACAGTCGCCGATGGAGGGCCGCGAATCCGCCGTCCGTGTCGAGTGTGGTGGCGAGGAGTTCCCGGCAGTCGAGCAGCAGGCGGTGCGTCACGCGTACGCGGAGCCGGATGGCGTCGGGCAGGGCGGCGATCAGCTCCGCTCGGGCCAGCGGGTCCAGCATCGTGGGGACGGCGGCGAGCGCGCGGGCGAGCGTACTGCGTTCGGCGGCGCTGAGCGGCTCGGTGCGCGGTGCGGCGGCCACCGCCGGGACGAGGTCGCGCGGCAGCTGGCGGCGCCAGGCCGCGACTGGGATCATCCAGCCGACGGTTTGCTGGCCGAGCTGGGAACGGGCGACGGTCAGGCCGACGATCCGGCCGGCGGCGTCGAACACGCCGGCTCCGCTGAAGCCACGGTCGACGGCGACGGTCGCGGTCGACAGCCGGTCCAGTTGCCGCCAGCCGGTGACCGGATCGGCGGGCCCGATCAGCCGCGCGCGGGCGAGGACTTGGGCTGGGGACTGCGCGGGGTGGCCGATGAGGCGTACGTCGAGTTCGGCGTCGCCGCAGTCGGCCAGGCGCGCGGGCGGCCCCGCCAGCGGCGCCCGCGTGGTGAGCAGCGCCAGGTCGCCTTCGCCGTGCGGGCCGATCGGCACCGACCAGGTGACGTCCACCTCGACGGGCACCCCGGACGGCTCGGCCACGGCGAGGCCGTCGGCCGCCTCCTCGGACACGACGTGCCAGCAGGTCAGCACCCGTCGCGCGGACAGCGCCACGCCCGCGCCGACGATCCGCTCCGGGTCACCGGCCAGCACCCGGACCCGGCCCGGCAGCGTCGGCTGCCCGGTCAATCGCGTCCCGCCACCGGGTTACGCCACACCGCCCGCACGACCAGATGTCCCTCGGCGGTGGTACGCGCGATGAGCGCGCCGGCTTCGGCGGTCAGCGTCAGACCCACCTCGATCTCGAACTCCTCCGGCGCACGGGGCAGGTCGGCCAGCGCCGCGATCGCCGCCTCGAACGCCGGGCGGACCTGGGCGAGGGCGACCTCGAGTTTCTCCTTGGCCGGCTTGGCCCGGCTGAACACGCCGACGCGCTCCAGCCCGCTGTCGTCGCGTTCCTCGACGTAGACGGTCCCGAAGTCGGACTCGAAGCGCAGCAGTTCACCCACGCCCGAAGAGTAGATCACCGTCGACATGAGACCAACCGCCGTTCGCCCGACGTTCGCCGTCTGTCGGAAACCTGATACGGCACGGGTTTCCACTCGCCGGAGTGGATCACTTGCCCGGGACGGCGACCGCTTGGGAGGCTGGGCGCATGACCGCCGCACCCGTTGAGCCGCCGTCCGGCCGGACGTTCGAAGAGCTGATCGCCGAGGCGGCCGCGGCCGACGTGGACGGCTGGGACTTCTCCTGGCTGGACGGCCGGGCCACCGAGCAGCGGCCGTCGTGGGGTTACCTCCGGCGGATGTCGGAGCTGATGGCCAGCGCGCGGGTGGCCGTCGACGTCCAGACCGGCGGCGGCGAGGTGCTGGCCGAGGTGCCCCGGCTCGCCCCCACCACGTACGCGACCGAGGGCTGGCCGCCGAACCTGGCGCTGGCGCGGCGTACGCTGCAGCCGCTGGGCGTGGCGGTCGTGGAGGCGGCGGAGGACGGCCCGCTCCCCTTCCCCGACGAGACGTTCGACCTGGTGGTCAGCCGTCATCCGAATGTGGTCGGCTGGGGTGAGCTGGCCCGGGTGCTGCAACCGGGCGGGGTCTATTTCAGCCAGCAGATCGGTCCCGGGTCCAACCGGGAGCTGACCGAGTTCTTCCTGGGGCCGCAGTCCTACGGTCCGGAACGCGATCCGGCGACGGCCCGGCGGGAACTCGCCGCCGCCGGTCTCGTCCTCGACGACCTGCAAGCCGAGTCCCTGCTGGTCACCTTCGCCGACGTGGGCGCGGTGGTCTACTTCATCCGCAAGGTGATCTGGGCGGTGCCCGACTTCACCGTCGAGAAGTACCACGACACGCTGCTGGCGATGCACGAGCACATCCAGCGGCACGGCCGCTTCGAGTCGCACGCCCAGCGGATGCTCGTGGTGGCGCACAAACCCGCTTAGCGGCCGCTGTTCAAGTACGCCAGCACGGCGAGCACCCGCCGATTGTCGTCGTCGGACGGGCCGAGCCCGAGCTTGCCGAAGATGGCCGCCGTGTGTTTGCCGACCGCGCCTTCGCTCATGAACAGGCGTTGGGCGATCGCCGCGTTGGACCGTCCTTCGGCCATGAGCCCGAGGACCTCCTTCTCCCGGGGCGTCAACTGGTCGACCGGGCTGTCCGGCCGCGCCCGCGTGAGCAGTTTCGCGATGACGTCGGGGTCCATCGCGGTGCCGCCGGCCGCCACACGCCGGATGGCGTCGACGAACTGGGCCGCGTTGAGCACCCGGTCCTTCAGCAGGTAGCCGACGCCGCCCGAACCGTCCTCCAGCAGCTCCCGGGCGTACAGCTGCTCGACATGCTGGGACAGCACCAGGACGGGCAGTCCGGGGGTACGCCGCCGGGCCTCCAGCGCGATCCGGAGACCTTCGTCGGTGTTGGTCGGCGGCAGGCGTACGTCGACGATCGCCACGTCGGGCTGGTGCTCGGCCAGGGCCGCCGCCAGTTCGGGACCCGTCTCCGCCGCGGCGACGACGGTGAACCCGTGCGCCGTCAGAAGCTGAACCAGTCCTTCCCGGAGGAGGTAGAGGTCCTCGGCGAGGACGACGCGCATGGCAGCTCCATGATCAGCTCGGTGGGGCCCCCGGGCGGGCTCGACAGCGACAAGGTCCCGTCGAAGATACCGAGCCGGCGCGCCAGGCCGCGCAGGCCACTGCCCCGGTCGGGATCGGCGCCGCCGCGACCGTCGTCGCGCACCGTCATGCGCAGCACGTCGCCGTCCCCGGCCGCGCCGCCGGCGGGGAGCAGATCGAGCCGGACCTGCACCGTACGCGCGCGGGCGTGCTTCGCCGCGTTGCCCAGCGCCTCCGCCACGGAGAAGTACGCCGCCGCCTCGATCGGCTCGGGCAACCGCACCGGCAGGTCGATGTCGACGGTCACCGCGAGCGGACTGTCCAGCGCCAGCGCGCGTACGGCGTCGGCGAGGCCGCGTTCGGCCAGCACCGGCGGATGGATGCCCCGGACGACCTCACGGAGTTCGCGCAGCGCCTGCGCGGCTGCCTCCTGGGTCTGCACGGTGAGTTCCCTGGCCGCGGCCGGATCGCTGTCGATGAGCGCCTCGATCGTGCCGAGGCGCAGGCCGAGCGCGACCAGCCGGGCCTGCGGGCCGTCGTGCAAGTCGCGTTCGATGCGCCGCAGTTCGCGGGCGGCGGCGTCGCTGGCGTCGGCGCGCGACAGCGTCAGCTGCTCGACCCGTTGCGCGAGGGCGGTGTCGCCGGTCGGCTTGAGCAGCAATCGGCTCCAGCGCCCGTGCAGCCGCAGCGCGGCGGGGGCGATCGCCACCCCGAGCGCCGCCAGCGCCAGCCCGCCCGGGATCGCGGCGGCGGGATGGCCGAAGAACGTGCCGTACCAGAAGTTCGCGGGCGAATCGCTGACGAAGAAGTGCACGATCCGGGGCAGGAGCTGACCCCAGATCCCGTAGACCACCAGGAGCACCGGGACTCCGGCGATCAGCCCGCCGACGATCGGGTCGGTGCCTCGCCACACCAGTTCCCGCCAGGTCGCCGGGTCGCGCTGCACCCAGTAGAGCCGCTGGGTCCACAGCGCCCAGCGCGGGGTCTTGTAGAGGTTCCGATTCACTCGATACATGCCGTCGGGCCGCTGGACCAGGGGCGGCAACGGCCGGTAGGGACTGGCGATGGTCACCCCCGACCAGCGGGCCAGCGACCGCCGCCAGTCCGCCAGCCAGCGCAGGTCGGCCTGCGCCCACGGGACGAGGAAGATCAGGCCCAGGCCGTAGCCGAGAATCAGGGCGCCGACGGTCGCGACGAACACCGGGATCGCGATCGCGCTCGTGAGCAGCAGCAGGGCCAGCCGGATCACCGGTGACGACGCCTTCGCCGCCCAGACGCGTACCGGATGATCTGTGTGGACGTCGTGGACGTCCGACCGCAGCATCGGGCCGCCCAGCACGCGCCGGTGGAATCTCGCGGTGGCCCGCAGACCCGCGGGCGCGAGGGCGACACCGGCGATCGCGGCCGCCGCGACCAGCAGGGCTGTCAGGAACGGGCTGGGCGGCGGGGCGACCGTCGCGACGGCGATGGGCAGCGCCAGTGGCAGCACGCCCAGCAGGCCGACGATCGGCGCGGCGGCCAGCCAGCCGAGGTCCCGCCAGCTCGCATTGTCGCCGAGCACCCAGTCGATGCGGTCGGCCATCCGCGGCCACCACAGTCGCTTGTACAGCTGGCGATCCCGCTGATACCAGCCGTCCGCGTGCGGCTGCGGCAGCGGAGGCTCGGGCGCGTAGGGCTCGCGGATCTCGATGCCCGTCAGCTCCCTGGTGCGGCGCCGGACGCGCCCGGTCAGCCGGCGCACCGCCAGCACCGGGCCGGGAATGAGGAAGACCAGGCCGAGCAGGAAACCAGGCGCAAAGACGGCCAGCACCGGGCCGAGGCACAGCAGGCCGAGCAGGCTCAGGGCGTAGAGCTCCAGACCTGCCACGAACGCGCGCCACTGTGCCGTCATGCCCCACAGTCTGGCCGGTCGGCCCGCCGATCCGCACGGGGGCTGGATCCCCGGCGGGGGTAGACCTAGCCCCACCCCAACCGGAGAGCTGAGCGGATACTGGGCGACGCCGCGGATTCCTAACGTCTTCAGGCATGACAGCCACCCCGAAAGTCCTCGAAGTCACGAACCTGCACAAGCGCTACGGCGAACGGATCGCCGTCGACGACGTGACCTTCTCCGTCGAGCGCGGCGAGATCTTCGGCATCCTCGGGCGCAACGGCGCCGGCAAGACCACCACCGTCGAATGCGTCGGCGGGCTGCGTACGCCGGACCGTGGCGACATCCGGGTGCTGGGCCTCGATCCGCAGCGCGACCGCGACCGGCTGCGCCGGATCCTGGGCATGCAGCTCCAGGAGTCCAGCCTGCAGGACCGCATCACAGTACGCGAGGCGCTGCAGTTGTTCGCCTCGTTCTACCCGAACCCGGCCCGGCCGGAGCAGCTGCTCGACGACCTCGGGCTGGCCGGCTCGGCGAAGACGGCGTACGCGAAGCTGTCCGGTGGGCAGAAGCAGCGGCTGTCGATCGCGCTGGCCCTGGTCGGCAACCCGCGCCTGGCCATCCTGGACGAGCTGACGACCGGGCTCGACCCGCAGGCTCGGCGCGACACGTGGCAGCTCATCTCCGACATCCGTGCCCGGGGCGTGACGATCCTGCTGGTGACGCACTTCATGGACGAGGCCGAGCGGCTCTGCGACCGGGTCGCGGTCATCCACGACGGGCGCGTCGCCGCGCTCGACACCCCGGCCGGGCTCACCGCCCGGGTCGCCACCGGACAGGTGCTGACCTTCCGCGTCGCCCGGCCGGTCTCCCTCGACGGGCTGCCCGGCGTCGAGGCGGTCGCCACGGCCGGGGAGCAGGTCACCGTGCGCGGGACCGAGGAGGCGCTGCCGGCCGTCGTCGCCGAACTGGCCCGCCAGGGCCTGGCCCCGATCGGCCTGCGCGTCGAACAGTCCACACTCGACGACGCGTTCGTCCAGCTCACCGCCCATTCGTCCACCGCCGATGCCGCCGCTGAGGGAGCGATCCGATGAACCCGACCATCTTCCGTACCGAACTGCGGCTCTACTTCCGCGACGTCGCGGCCGTCATCTTCGGCATCCTGCTCGCCCCGGCGATCCTGGCGGTGCTGGGGAGCGTACCGGCGTTC
>JABFYB010000495.1 GCA_013361475.1 Hamadaea sp. | reverse complement strand
GCGCGGTCGACGAAGAAGTCGAGATCCTTACGCTCGGCCGCCGAGAAGTCGGAGAGGACGAAATCGGCCGGATCCTGGCGACCGGGCGGCCGCCCGATGCCGAAGCGGACCCGCAGATAGTCCTTTGTCGACAGTGACTTGCTCATCGAGCGCAGGCCGTTGTGGCCGCCCTCGCCACCGCCCAGCTTCATCCGGATCTGGCCGTACGGGATGTCCAGTTCGTCGTGCACCGCGACGACCTGTGCCGGCGGCACCTTGTAGAACTGGGCCAGGGCGGCGACCGGGCCGCCCGACAGGTTCATGTAGGTCAACGGCTTGGCCAGCACCAGTTTCGGGGCGTCCACGCCGTACCCCAGGCGACCCTCGGCCACCTCGACGACACCGCCCCTGGTCTTGCGCGCGAACGATCCCCCGACCCGCTTCGCCAGCAGGTCGGCGACCATGAAGCCGACGTTGTGCCGGTTCTGCGCGTACTGCGGGCCCGGATTACCCAGCCCGACCACCAGCCACGTGCTCACGTGTACCTCCCGCGTACACCATGCCAGAAAGAAGAAGGCCGCCACATCGTGGCGGCCTTCTCCGACAGCGAACTCAGCTCTCGGCGGGAGCCTCGGCCTCGGCGGCCGGGGCCTCCTCCGCCTCCTCGGCCGCCTCGGCGGTCTCGCCCTCGAGCTGCTCGGCGGTCGGCGCGACGCTGACGACGGCGATGGTGGTCTCCGCCTCGGTCGCGAGCTCGACGCCGCGCGGCAGCTTGATGTCACCCGCGGTGACGTGCGAACCGGCCTCCAGGCCGTCGATCGAGGCCTCGAGCGCCTCGGGCAGGTGCAGCGCCTCGGCGACGATCGAGACACGGTCGTGCTCGGTCACCACGAGGGTGCCGGCGGCCGCGGTGCCGACCAGGTGCACCGGGACGTCCACGGTGACCTTCTCGCCCCGCTTGACGATCACGAGGTCGACGTGCTCGAAGGTGTCCCGGATCGGGTCACGCTGAATCGCCTTGGGCAGCGCGAGGGTCTTGGTGCCGTCCTCGCCGACCAGCTCGAAGACGGTGGTCATGCCGCCGTGACGGATCGCGGCGGCGAACTCCCGGGCGGGCAGGGCGATGTGCTTGGGCGCCTCGCCATGCCCGTAGACGACGGCGGGCACCTTGCCGGCGCGGCGAGTGCGACGCGCGCCGCCCTTGCCGAACTCCGTACGCGGCTCGGCGCTGATCTTTACCTCAGACACGGTTCATACTCCTGGCTCAACGGGCTGGCTGGCTGTCGTGGGCCGACGCGAGGGCGCACGGGCACAGACCCGGAGCACCATGTCGATCACGGTGCTTCAACGCAGACCGCGAAGCCCGCAGAGCACCCTCGCCGTGGCAACCGGACCAGCCTACCCGACCACCTAGCGTGACCCCAGCCCACCCCCGCTTTGTGAGCGGCGTCTTAGCTGAGGCCGCCGAAGAGAGTCGTGACGGAGCCGTCGTCGAAGACCTCGCGGATGGCTCGCGCCAGCAGCGGGGCGATCGAGAGCACCGTGAGCTTGTCGAACTGCTTCTCCGGCGTGATCGGGAGCGTGTTGGTCACGATCACCTCGGCGATGCGGCTGTTCTTGAGGCGCTCGGTCGCCGGGTCGGAGTTGATCGCGTGCGTCGTCGCGACGATGACGTCGCCCGCGCCGGAGTCGAAGAGGATGTCCGCGGCCTTGCAGATGGTGCCGGCCGTGTCGATCATGTCGTCGACGATGATGCAGGTTCGTCCCTCGACCTCACCGATCACCCGGTTCGCGACCACCTGGTTGGGCTTGAGCGGATCGCGGGTCTTGTGGATGAAGGCCAGCGGACAGCCGCCCAGCCGGTCGGTCCAGCGCTCGCCGACGCGTACGCGGCCGGAGTCAGGCGCGACCACGGTCAGCGCGCGATCGCCGTACTTCGCCTCGACGTAGCCGGCCAGCGTGTCCATCGCGAACAAGTGATCCACCGGGCCGTCGAAGAACCCCTGAATCTGCGCGGTATGCAGATCGACCGTCAGGATCCGGTTCGCCCCCGCCGTCTTGAGCAGGTCGGCGATCAGCCGGGCCGAGATCGGCTCCCGGCCGCGGTGCTTCTTGTCCTGCCGGGCGTACGGGTAGAACGGGAGCACCACGGTGATCCGCTTGGCCGAGCCCCGTTTGAGGGCGTCGATCATGATCAGGGTCTCCATGACCCAGGTGTTCACCGGACTCGTGATCGACTGGACCACGAAGGCGTCGGAGCCGCGAACGGACTCCTTGTACCGGACGAAAATCTCACCGTTGGCGAAATCGTAAGCGGCGGTGGGGGTCGGTGCGACGCCCAAGGCCTGCCCGATCTCCTCCGCCAGCTCGGGGTACGCCCGCCCCGAGAAGAGCATCAGATTCTTCCGGTTCTCCGCGACGATGCTGCCCATCGGCTCTGTCTGCCCCTCCGCGCGCCACTGCGACCAAGTATGACCCTCGCGGGTCATCCTCTCCCGGCACTTGACCAAGGTCGTAGCCGGTTCACGATCAGGTGCGACAGATCACCGCAACGCGTGTCACCCCTGGTCAGCGGGGGCCTCTTCGGCCGCTCCCGCCGCGTCGAGCGCGGCCCGGGCCGCCTGTGCGGCGGCGCTGTCGGGCCGGCGCGTGAAGATCCAGCCCTCCTTGTTGACCTGTCGCTCCCGCGCCACCGCGAGCGCGCCCGGCGGGACGTCGGTGTCGACGACCGAGCCGGCCGCGGTGGACGCGCCGTCTCCCAGCGTCACCGGTGCCACCAGCACCGAGTCGGACCCCGTGTTCACGTGCGAGCCGATGATCGTCCGGCTCTTCGATCGCCAGTTGTAGTTGGCCACGACGTTCGCCGCGCCGATGTTGGTGAAGTCGCCGACGGTCGCGTCCCCGACGTAGGACAGGTGCGGGACCTTCGTCCCCTCGCCGAGCGACGAGTTCTTCACCTCGACGAAGGTGCCGACCTTGGACTTCACGCCGAGCGTCGTCCCCGGCCGCAGGTACGCGTAGGGCCCGACCTTGGCCTGCGGGCCGATCTCGGCCAGCACCGCGTGCGCCTTGACCACCTCGGCCCGCTCGCCGACGACGGTGTCGATCAGCGTCACCTCGGGGCCGACGACCGCACCGGTCGCCACCGAGGTCGCTCCCTTGAGCTGCGTGTTCGGTTCGATCACCGCATCGGGCTCGATGGTGACCGCGGGCTCGATCCAGGTCGACGCCGGGTCCACGATCGTCACGCCGGCCCGCATGTGGGCGTCGTTGATCCGATCCCGGAGCAGGGCGCCCAGCCGGGCCAGCTCGGCCCGGTCGTTGCAGCCGAGCGTCTCCTCCACCGCGGACGCGGTGTGGACCGCGAGCCGGCGGCCCGCCGCCAGCAGCAGGCCGAAGACGTCGGTCAGGTACTCCTCGCCCTGAGCGTTGTGCGTGGTCAGCTTGCCGAGCGCGTCGCGCAGGGCGTCCGCCTCGAACGCGTAGACCCCGGCGTTGATCTCCCGGACGGCCAACTGCTCGGCGTCGGCGTCCCGGGCCTCGACGATCGCGGCCAGACCGCCCTGGGCGTCCCGCACGATCCGGCCCAGGTTCCCCGGCTCGGGCACCACCGCGGTCAGCACGGTCGCCGCGGCGGCCTCCTCCTCGTGCCGCTCGATCAGGGCGCTCAGCGTCTCGGTCCGCAGCAGCGGGACGTCGGCGTTGACGACGAGCACAGTGCCGGTGACGTCCTCGAGCGCGTCGAGGGCGGTACGCACGGCGTGCCCGGTCCCCAGCTGATCGGCCTGCAGCACCGGCCGCGCCTGCGGCGCGATCGCCGCGAGGTGCTCGGTGACCTGCTCGGCCTTGTGCCCGACGACGACCGCCGTACGCTCGGCGCTCAGCGGCTCGGTGGCGGCCAGGACGTGCCCGACCAGACTGCGACCCAACAGCGGATGGAGGACCTTGGGCAGCTGGGACTTCATCCGCTTGCCCTCGCCGGCCGCCAGGATGATCACAGTACGCGCCACGCGGGTTACCGCCTCTTGTTCCGCAGGTCTTCAGGGTCTGCTGCGATGAGCAGCTCGGCCGCCAGGGTTCGAACCTGAAACTTCAGAGCCAAAATCTGAGGTGATGCCAATTTCACCACGGCCGAAGGTGTGCGCGGAAAGCCTAACGCGCCTCGCCGTCCGGCACATCCGCAGGCTCGGCGAGCGCGTCGAGGACGCCTTCGATGGTGCGGTAGAGATCCCGGCTGTGGCAAACCCGTATTCGGAGTCGCCCGTGGCGGTCCGCCGACTGGTCGGGCCGGACCGGCATCGGCGGCAGCCGTTTGCGATGGGGTGCACGGAAGTCCTCGACGGGGGCGCCGAGGTGATCCGCCCACCAGCTGACCGCTGATGCGGGATCGGCCGCCTCCTGCAGCAGCACCCGGAGGGACAGGTCCGAACGCGCGACGCCCAGCGCGTCCAGGAAGCGGAGGAACATCAGGCCGAGCCGGGCGTCGGCGGTGACCAGCTCCACCCGCTCGTTCGGCCGGGCCGGGGTCGCTTTGGTCCCGGCGCACCAGTAGATGACCGAGCCGAGCAGCAACAGGTCACGCTCGTCGAGCGGGCCGATGCGAGCGGCGCTCTCGGCGGCCAGCCGCCGGCGGTGGACCGCACGCTCGCTGCGGTGCCGCTCCCAGCGGGCGTCGGTCATCCGCCGGGCGTTGGCCCGGCGGCGCTCGGCGTCCGCCGGATCACCGGCGAGCGGGATGTGTTTGGTCCACTGCCAAGCCGTGGACCGGGCGACGCCCAGCTGCTCGGCGATGCCGGGAACGGTGTGCCCGGAGCGGCGCAGGTCGACCGCGCGGGCGCGCAACTCGTCCTTGGCGTTCGGACGTTTGGTCCACTCCGGCACGGGTACGCCCCGAAGCCAGTCGTCGATCTGTGCGCGGCTGACGCCGAGGAGTTCACGGATTTGGGCTATCGACAGTTGATCGTCGGCCCGCAGACGGCGGGCCACCTCCCCCATGTCCATGCATAAGGGTTAGCACGGGTGTACGAGGAAGGGGAGTCTTGCGTTTGCTTCGAGCTTGTGCAGGTGAACCAAGGAAATTCACAGGTGCCGACCCTACAAAACTACGGGACCGTAAGTTACGGTGACGTAGGCGTAAGAGACCGCCCCACCCCCGCCCAGCACAGTGAGGTGCCATTGCCCATGAGCACAGACGTCCACGCGGCCACGAAGTCAACGGTGACGGCCGACCTCGAGACCAACGCGACCGGCGCCGCCGAGATCGAGCAGACCATCCGGGGACCGAAGCCGCTCACCGAGGGCGCGCAGTCGACCGGTGTGCTGATCGGCCTGTGGGCGTTCGTCGTCATCCCGTTCATCGCGCTGATCGCCGCGATCCCGGTGGCCTGGGGCGGCTGGCTGTCCTGGGTCGACGTCGCGATCTTCGGAGTCTGGTACTGCGTGGCCGGGATGGGCATCACGGTCGGCTTCCACCGCTACCTCACCCACGGCTCGTTCAAGGCCACCCGCTGGCTGCGCGTGACGCTCGCGGTCGCAGGCTCCTTCGCGGTCGAGGGCTCGCCCACCCAGTGGGTCGCCGACCACCGCCGCCACCACGCGTTCTCCGACAACGAGGGCGACCCGCACTCGCCGTGGCGCTTCGGCACCTCGTTCTGGGCGCTGACCAAGGGCCTGTTCTACGCGCACATGGGCTGGCTGTTCAAGCGGGAGATGACCAACCGCGCGCGGTTCGCGCCGGATCTGGTGGCCGACAAGGACATCCAGAAGGTCGACAAGCTCTTCCCCACCCTCATCGCCGTCTCGCTGCTCGCCCCGGCCGCCGTCGGCGGCCTGGTCACCTGGTCCTGGCAGGGCGCGCTGACCGCGTTCTTCTGGGCCGGGCTGGTCCGGGTCGGCCTGCTGCACCACGTCACGTGGTCCATCAACTCGATCTGCCACGTGTACGGCGAGCGCCCGTTCGAGACCCGCGACGGCGACAAGGCCTCCAACTTCTGGCCGCTGGCGATCCTGTCGTTCGGCGAGAGCTGGCACAACCTGCACCACTCCGACCCGACCTGCGCCCGGCACGGGGTCATGAAGGGCCAGATCGACATCTCCGCGCGTACCATCTGGCTCTTCGAGAAGGCCGGCTGGGCGACCAATGTGCGCTGGCCCAAGCGTGACCGGCTGGCCTCGAAGCTGGTGGAGGGCGCTCAGGCGAGCGCCGGCCGCCTCGGCCGGTGACCTTCACCGCCGCACTGCCGGAGCGACCCGCGGGGGCGTCGGCCTGGCAGGATGGCGGCGTGGAAGAAGCGCGAGTACGCGACCAGGCGGCGCGACCGGCGGCCGAGCGCACGACGGCCAAGGGGCGGGTCCGCATGTCGGCGGCGCAGCGTCGCGAGCAGCTGATCGCCATCGGGCGGCAGCTGTTCGCGGAGCGCGGGTTCGACGCGACCTCGATCGAGGAGGTCGCGGCCCGGGCCAAGGTCTCCAAGCCGGTGGTCTACGAGCACTTCGGTGGCAAGGAGGGCCTGTACGCGGTCGTCGTGGACCGGGAGGTGCGCTCGCTGCTGGACCGCATCGCCGCCGCGCTGACCGCCGGCCACCCTCGTGAGCTCCTGGAACAGGCCGCCCTGGCGCTGCTGGACTACATCGAGGAGGAGACCAACGGCTTCCGGGTGCTCGTCCGGGAGTCGCCGGTGATGTCGGCCTCGGGCAACTTCTCCTCGGTCCTCAACGACGTCGCGCACCAGGTCGAGCACATCCTCGGCGCCGAGTTCAAGACACGGGGCTACGACCCGAAGCTGGCCGAGTTGTACTCGCAGGCGCTCGTCGGCATGGTGTCGCTGGTCGGCCGCTGGTGGCTCGAGGTACGCAAGCCGCGCAAGGAGACGGTGGCCGCCCACATGGTCAACCTGGCCTGGAACGGGCTGGCCCAGTTGGAGCAGAAGCCCGGTCTGCTGACCCGCCGGGGCAAGTAGCCCCGGCGGTCGGCCTCACACCGCGTGGCTGGCCGTCTTCTTCCCCGGATGCTGCCCGCCCGGTACGCGGATGGCCTCCTCCTGGCGGGCCTGTTCGGCCGGGCCGGTGCGGTTGTAGAGGCCGATCGTGAGCAGCGCGGTGCCGATCAGGCTGGACACCACACAGGTCGCGACCGAGAAGTTCAGCTTGTTCAGGTCGGACCGGATGATGATCAGCCCGAAGACGCCGACGAACATGAACAGGCCGCCGGCCCCCAGGTCGACGAAGTGGTCGATGTTGCGCCCGTAGAGGTTGGCGAGCACCACGATCGCTCCCATGACGATGGAGAGGATCGAGAAGGCCATGTTCGTCTTGAGCCCGAGCACGACCGTGTCGCCGCGTGAGAAGAACGGCTCGTCGGCGGTCTGGATCGCCCCGATGATCCCGAAGATCAGCAGGTAGAGCCCGATGAGGACGGCCAGCGCCCGGTAGAGCGGCCGCAGCCGATGGTTGACCGGTATGTGCGACATGATCGGATTCTCCCATCCGCGCGACCGCTCCACCCCGCGAATCAGGCCATTCCCGTTAGAGCGCGCGCTGCCACTCCATACCACCCCAGGCCGGGCGGAAACCCATCGCTTCGTTGATGGAGATCATGTAGCCGTTGCTGGCCGCGTTCCAGGTGGTGATCCGGGCGACCGACGGATCCTCCCGACGGGCCCGGCGCAGGTTCTCGACCTTCGCGATGGTGCCGAGCCGGTGGCCCCGGTGGTCCGGGTCGACAAGGGTGATGAACTGCAGCGCCTGCCCGTTGTCCAGATCGGGGTCGAGGCAGATCGTCGTCCAGGCCACGAGTTTGCCGGACGCCTCGTGGACGAGGCCCGTGTGGACCGTCTTGCGGCCCCGGACGACGAGCGAGGCCTCGCGTTCCCGAACCCGGTCGGCGGTGACCTTCTCCGGCTCGATGTCGAGATCGCCGGTCGGCGCGTCGGAGAACAACCGCCCGTCGAGGTACGCGACATCGTCGATCAGGTCGTCGGGGGGCGTACCGAGCCATTGGGCGACGCGGTAGCCGTCGGCCCGCTCCCACGCCTCGGCCAACATCCGATCGAGGACGGCCTCGTCGACCTCGGCGATCTCCAGCTGACGGGCGATCTCGGGCAGCGCCGGCGCGAAGCCCAGCGACCGGGCGAAGGCCGCGGGCGCGGCCGGAGCGGGCGGACAGCCCTCGACGTCGTACAACGTGGCGCAGTGCAGCTTCGTCCGGCCCAGCTGACGAACCCGGTCGGCGGCGTACGCGAACAGGTCACGGCCGAAGCCGCGCCGGCGGAACTCCGGCGCGACGATGACGTCGACGTTGGCCAGGTCGGTGTTCTCGTGCAACGGAGCCTCGATCCGGACCATCCCGACAGCGGTGCCGTCCAGCCGGGCCAGATACCGCTCAGCGAGCTGACCGGGGAACGGATCGGTGATGAAGCAGTCGAACGTGCGACGGGAGAAGACCGGCCCCCGGGGGTTGTCCACCTCCATGGCCGCGCGATACACGGCGTACGCGTCGTCGTGGTCGGCCAAGGTGGCGAGGGCGATGTCGAGACTCATGCGCCCAGCATGTCGGACGGGTGCGGCGACCGCAGCCGAGTTTTCCGCACCCGTCCCTGTTCGTCCGTGATCCGTCAGTGGGCGGCGGCGGTGGCCCGGCCCGACTTCAGGTAGAGGCCGGCCGCCATCAGCAGCGAGCCGATGACGTACGCCACGATCACATTGGACATCCGGTAGTTCAGGAAGTTGGCGTCCGTCCGCATGATCAGCAGGCCGGCCGTGCCGACCACCATCAGGCCCGCTCCGAAGAGGAAGGTGACCACGTGGTCGACGTTGCGGCCGACGAGCAGCGCCAGCAGGAGGACGACGCCGCTGCCGGCCATCAGCAGGGCATGCCCCGGGTTCATGCCCAGCAGGCCGAGCACCTTGCCGTCACCGGCGGCGAAGTAGTCGTCGGACGAGGTGCCGAAGAAGCCGATCACTCCGATCGCGACGGTCACCAGCGCCGAGACGGCGGCGATGGTCCGGTAGAGCGGGCGCAGCGGGTGATTGACCGGCGCGTGCTTGAACATCTCGCACTCCCGAGTGAGGGTTCCCGGATGAGGGTGGGGTCGCGCGGACCGGGGGCTCGGCCGGGAACGTAGACAACGCCGAGCAGGGTACAACGCCGCGATTCAGCCCTCGGAGACGGTCTCCGCGAGGGTGAGCCACTCCTCCTCCAGCGCCTCGCGTTCGGCGATCAGCGCCCGCAGGTCGGCGTCGAGACCGGCCACCTTCTCGTAGTCGGTGGCGTTGTCGGCGAGCTGCTTGTGCAGCTTCGCCTCGCGCTCGCCGAGCTTGCTCAGCGCCCGCTCCACGCGTACCAGCTCCTTCTTCGCGGCGCGCAGGTCCCCCGCCGAGGAGCCGGCCCGCTCCGCCCGGACCGCCGCGGCCACGGCGGGCGGCGCGATGCCCGGGGACCGGGCGAGATACTCGTCGATCCCACCGGGCAGGTGGGTGATCCGGCCGTCGCCGAGCAGCGCGTACGCCGTCTCCGTGACCCGCTCGACCAGGTAGCGGTCGTGGCTGGCCACGATGAGCGTGCCGGGCCAGCCGTCGAGGAGGTCTTCCAGCGCCGCCAGGGTGTCCGTGTCCAGGTCGTTGGTGGGCTCGTCGAGGATGAGCACGTTGGGCTCGGCCGCCAGCAACCGCAGCAGTTGCAGCCGCCGCCGCTCCCCGCCGGACAGGTCTTTGACATATGTCCACACCCGACGATCGGTGAACCCGAAGACCTCGGCGAGTTGCGTGGCCGTCAGTTCCTTGTCGCCGACCTGCACCCGTTTGGCGACCTCCTCGACCGCCTCCAGCAGCCGCAGATCCCCGGGCAGCTCGGCCAGCTCCTGGGACAGGTACGCGATCTTCACCGTCTGCCCGGTGAGCACCTGGCCGGACTCGGGCTGGAGCTGCCCGGTCAGCGCCCTGAGCAGGGTCGTCTTGCCCGCGCCGTTCGGGCCGAGCAGGGCGATCCGGTCGCCGGGGCCGACCCGCCAGGTGACGTCGTCGAGGATCTTCTTGGGGCCGGCGTAAAGGGTGACGTTCTCGAGATCGAACACCTGCTTGCCGAGGCGGGCAGTGGCCATCCGGGCCAGCGACACCGAATCGCGTACCGGCGGCACATCCGCGATCAGGGCGTTCGCGGCCTCGATCCGGAACCGCGGTTTGCTCGTCCGGGCCGGCGCGCCCCGGCGTAGCCAGGCGATCTCCTTGCGCAGCAGGTTCTGCCGGCGCTCCTCCGACACCTGCTCCCGGCGGGCCCGCTCGGCCCGGGCGAGCGTCCAGGCCGCGAAGCCGCCGTCGTACGCGCGCACGGTCTGGTCGGCGACCTCCCAGATGCGGGTGCAGACGGCGTCGAGGAACCAGCGGTCGTGCGTCACGACGACGAGCGCGGACTTCAGCTTGGTGGAGATCCAGTCGGCCAGCCAGCCGATGCCGGTGATGTCGAGGTGGTTCGTCGGCTCGTCCAGGATCAGCACGTCGCAGTGCCGGATGAGCAGCGCGGCCAGGGCGATCCGGCGGCGCTCGCCACCCGACTTCGGGCCGATCGGATCGTCGAGTCCGATGCCCGGCATGCCCAACCCGTCCAGCACCGTACGCACACCGGCGTCGCCGGCCCACTCGTGCTCGGCGGCGAACCCCTCGTCGAGCCAGGCGGTCCCCAGGACGACGTCGCGTACGGTGATCTCGCCCGGCAGGTCGAGCCGCTGCGGCAGGGTGGCCACCCGCAGATCACGGCGATGCGCGACTCGGCCGGTGTCCGGCTCCTCCGTCTTCGCGAGCAGTTTGAGCAACGTGCTCTTGCCCGCGCCGTTGAGCCCGACGACGCCGATCCGGTCGGATTCGTCCAGCCCGAGCGACACGTCCGTCAGCAGCTGCCCGGCGGTGCCGTAGCCCTTGCCGACCCGGTCGAGATTGATGATGTTCGCCATTACGTCCCGCTCTCCCCGTTGATCATGGAGTTAACTGTGGTGTCGCCGGTGTGTCACGGGTGCGAACTCCATGATCAACAAGGTCGTCTCGTCGCCGGTGTCCGTGGTAGGGCGGTCAGACGGGGCGGGCGCCCACCACCGGGCCCTGCGCCACGCGTACGGCCCGGCAGACGCCGGCCTTCTCCAGCCCAGCCGCCACCGCACCGGCGTGATCCGCACTGGCGGCCAGGAAGACACAAGTCGGGCCGGAGCCCGAAACGAGGCCGGCGAGCGCACCCACCTCGGTGCCCGCCCGCAGCACCTCACCCAACGCCGGGCGCAACGAGATCGCGGCCGCCTGGAGATCGTTGCCGAGCGCGGTGGCCAGCACGGCCGGATCCCGCTGACGCAACGCCGCCATCAGATCGTCGGTGTCCCCCAACGGCTCCGGAGCCTCGCCGCTCAGCCGCAGCCGGTCCAGCTCCCGATAGACGTCCGGAGTGGACAGACCGCCCTCGGCCAGCCCGAGCACCCAGTGCCAGGTATGCGCCCGCGCCAGCACGGGGCTCACCGCCTCACCCCGGCCGGTGCCGAGCGCGGTGCCGCCGTGGATCAGGAACGGCACGTCGGAGCCGAGCGACGCGGCGAGCCGGGCCAGTTCGTCCCGCGGTACGCCGGTCCCCCACAGCGCGTCGCAGGCGACCAGCGTCGCGGCGGCGTCGGCCGAGCCACCGGCCAGCCCACCCGCCAGCGGGATCTGCTTGCGCAGATGCAGCCGCGCGTGCGCGTTGACCTTGGCGAACTCGGCGAGCGCGTGGGCCGCCCGGATGATCAGGTTGCTGTCGTCCAGGGCGAGCGAACCGGCCCCCTCACCCTCCATGGTGAGCGTGAGCGTGTCGCCCCGGCGGGCGGTCACCTCGTCGTGAAGGGAGATCGCGTGGTAGACCGTGCGCAGCTCGTGGAACCCGTCACGGCGCAGCGGGCCGACGCCCAGATGCAAGTTGATCTTCGCCGGAACGCGCACCTTCACGGTGCTGGGCAACGGCCGGTCCTGCTCGTCCTCGTCCGGCCACCACGCTTCGGTCACCGGGCAACCCTACCGTCTGACTCCGCCCGCGGCGGCTCGCTCGCTACGGCTCGGCGGGCGGCCGCGATGGCGGCGAATTCCGTGACGGTCAACGATTCCCCCCGCGCCTGCGGGTCCACGCCCGCCGCTCGCAGGATCTCCTCGGCGACCGCCGAGCCACCGGCCCACCCGGCGAGCGCCGCCCGCAACGTCTTGCGCCGCTGGGCGAACGCCGCGTCCACGACGGTGAAGACATCCTCCCGGGGGACGGCGGCGGGCGGCGCGGCGCGCAACGTGAACGCCACCAGCCCGGAATCGACGTTCGGCACCGGCCAGAACACCGCCGGCGGCACCTTTCCGGCCAGCCGCGACTCCGCGTACCAGGCGAGTTTGACCGACGGGATGCCGTAGACCTTGGACCCCGGCCCGGCGGTCAACCGGTCGGCGACCTCCAACTGCACCATCACCAGCCCGTGCCGCAGGCTCGGTAACGTCGCGAGCAGGTGCAGCACCACCGGCACGGCGACGTTGTACGGCAGATTGGCCACCAGCGCGGAGGGAGCCGAGGCGAAGTCCCCGACCGTGGTCTTCAGGGCATCACCGGCCAGGACCGTCAACCGGTCCTTCGCCTCCGGCGCCTGCTCGGCGACGGTCTCCGGCAGGGCGGCGGCGAGCACAGGATCCAGCTCCACCGCGTACACCTGGGCAGCGGTCTCCAGCAGCCCCAGCGTCAGCGAACCGAGCCCCGGGCCGACCTCCAGGACGACGTCGTCCTCGGTCAACCCGGCCGCCGCCACGATGCGCCGGACCGTGTTGGGGTCGTGAACGAAGTTCTGCCCCAGCTTCTTCGTCGGGCGTACGCCCAGCTTGGCGGCGAGGGCGCGGATCTGCGCCGGCCCCAGCAGTCCGGTCATAGTCGATCAGCCTACGGCCTCACCAGGGCGTCTTCACCAGGGGCCGAACACGCGCTCCCCGGTGGCCGAGATGGCCTGGCAGACCTCCTCGACGGGCAGCCCCTTCGCCTCGGCGAGCGCCCGGACCGTCAGCGGAATCAGGTAGGAGGCGTTCGGCGCCCCACGGTGGGGCATCGGCGTCAAGTACGGCGCGTCGGTCTCGACGAGGATCTGCGACGGCGGCGTCAGCGCGGCCGCTTCCCGCAACTGCGGGGCGTTCTTGAAGGTCACCGTGCCCGCGAAGGACAGCACATACCCCCGGCGTACGCACTCCCGGGCGAAGAAGACGTCACCGGAGAAGCAGTGCAGGACCACGGTGTCGGGGGCGCCCGCCTCGTCGAGCACCCGAAGGACGTCGGCATGCGCGTCGCGGTCGTGGATGACCAGTGCCTTCCCGGTGCGCTTGGCGATCTCGATGTGCCCCCGGAAGCTGTGCTCCTGCGCCTTCAGGCCCTCCTCGCCGGTGCGGAAGAAGTCCAGCCCCGTCTCCCCGATGCCGCGTACGCGTGGCTGCCCGGCGAGCGAGTCGATCACGGCGAGCGCCCCGTCCAGATCGGCCAGCCGGGGGGCCTCGTTCGGATGCAAGGCGACCGTGGCGAGCACCGAAGGTTCGGCCGCGGCCAGCTCGGCGCTCCACTGCGACGAGGCCACGTCCACCCCGACCTGGACCAGCCGGTCCACGCCCACCACCCGGGCCGCCGCGACCTGATCGGCGACCGACCAACCCGAACCGTTCGACCCCACGATGTCCAAATGGACGTGGCTGTCCAGCACCGGCGACGGCAGCGG
>JABFYB010000240.1 GCA_013361475.1 Hamadaea sp. | reverse complement strand
CGGGCGGGCGCGCCGATTCACGCTCGGTAGTCGTTGCGCGTTACGCTCTGCGCAGCCGTGTTCCGCGCGCACCACACCGGCCGACTGACGTTCAGCCGATCAGCCGGCACTAGATTTCAGGAAAGGGGTCCGCTATGGCACAGCGTAGCCGCCGGAGCGCGCCCCCGAGCGTCCCCGCCGTCCCGCGTCGTACTCCGGCTCAACTGGCGGAGACCCGGGAGCGCGTACGCGACCTGATCGAGCCGGTGCTGACCAAGGCCGGCTACGACCTCGAGGATCTGGGCGTACGCCAGGTGGGCCGGCGGCATCAGCTGCGGGTCACCGTGGACGGCGACGGCGGAGTGAATTTGGACACCATCGCCGACCTGTCGCGCGCGGTGGCCGACGCGCTGGACGCGGCGGAGGAGTCCGGCGACGAGATCGTCCCCGGCGAGTACCAGCTGGAGGTCAGCTCGCCCGGAGTGGACCGGCCACTGACTCTGCCCAGGCACTGGCGGCGGTCGGTGGGCCGGCTCGTGGCGGTGAAGATCCACGGAGATCCCACCGCGACAGAAAACGCGCAGAAGACTGATAAGCAGGTGACCGGCCGGGTCTTGGCGGCGGACGAGACGAGCGTCACGCTGGAGCTCGCCGAGAAGAAGTCGGTGACCACGCAGACATACGCGCTCGACCGGCTGGGGCCGGGCCGGGTGCAGATCGAGTTCAACCGGCTTGACGAGATCTCCGACGAGGACCTGGAGGAGATCGCCGACAGTGACGACGGGGTTGACGAAGAAGTAGACGAAGAAGACGTGGAGGAGCAGTGAACATCGATTTGGCCGCGCTTCGTGCGCTGGAGCGAGAGCGGGAGATCCCGTTCGAGACGATTCTGGCCGCGATCGAGTCGGCGCTGCTCACCGCGTACCGGCACACCGAAGGCGCGGAGCCGCACGCGCGCGTCGAGATCGACCGGAAGACCGGCGCCGCCACCGTGCTGGCGCAGGAGGTCGACGAGGAGGGTGCGGTCCTGCGGGAGTGGGACGACACCCCGCACGACTTCGGCCGCATCGCCACCATGACCGCCAAGCAGGTCATCCTGCAGCGGCTGCGGGAGGCCACCGACGAGGTGCACTTCGGCGAGTACGTCAACCGCGACGGCGACCTGGTCACCGGCGTCATCCAGGCCCACGAGACCCGGTCCGAGAAGGGCATCGTCACCGTCGACCTGGGCAAGCTGGAGGCGGTCCTGCCGCAGTCCGAGCAGGTGCCCGGCGAGGTCTACCGGCACGGCGAGCGCATCCGCTGCGTCGTCGTGCACGTGGTCAAGGGTCCCCGCGGCCCGCAGGTGACCCTGTCCCGGTCGCACCCGGCGCTGGTGAAGAAGCTGTTCGCGCTGGAGGTGCCGGAGATCGCCGACGGGACGGTGGAGATCGCCGCCATCGCCCGCGAAGCCGGTCATCGCACCAAGATCGCCGTACGCTCGACGGTCCCCGGCGTGAACGCCAAGGGCGCCTGCATCGGGCCGATGGGCCAGCGGGTCCGCGCGGTGATGAGCGAGCTGCACGGCGAGAAGATCGACATCATCGACTGGTCGGACGATCCCGCCGAGTTCGTCGGGAACGCCTTGTCGCCGGCGCGGGTGGTGAAGGTCGAGGTCGTCGACCTCGCCGCGCGGGCGGCCCGGGTGACCGTTCCCGGTGAGGTGCTCTCGCTGGCGATCGGCCGGGAAGGGCAGAACGCCCGGCTGGCCGCCCGGCTCACGGGCTGGCGGATCGACATCCGATCGGACTCCCCGGAGACGGGTCAGGCGCGTCCTCCGCGCGGTCTGGATCACGAAGCCGAACCAGCCTGAGCCTTCGGGCGAGCGTAGGGGTAGACTTTCTCGGTGGAACGTCGCACGGTGTCGGGCGACGCGGGTTCAGCGCGTGATACAGCACGTGAAGCAGGGCGTGGCACATCGCGTCCGGTGCGGACCTGCGTCGGCTGTCGGCAACGAGCGGCAGCCTCCGAGTTGCTGCGGTTCGTCGCGATCGCGATCGACTCTGACCCGCCAGGATCTCCCGACACCGGGGGATCGCGCGCGGTTCGGGTCGTGCCCGATCCGACCCGCAGGGCGCCGGGCCGGGGAGCTCATCTGCACCCTGTTCCGGCATGTCTCGCTCTGGCGGAGAAGCGTCGCGCCTTCGGGCGTGCGCTGAGAGTCGCGGGTCTCTGCGACGTCACCGCGCTGAGCGAGGCGATCCACGGCGGGAAGGCCCGCCTGACCGGATCATGAGGCACCCTCCGGGGCACCGCGCCTGCGGATGGATGTAGAGCAAGGTAGGACGACCGACATGAGCACACGATGAAGTCCCTGAAATGACCAGGCTTCAAGTGCACAAGTGAGGTCGCTGCGGGCTGCCGCCCGCACGGCCTCGGAGTGAGGAGTGCAGTGGCAGGCAAGGCCCGCGTACACGAGCTCGCCAAGGAGCTCGGCGTCGAAAGCAAGATCGTGCTCGCCAAGCTCAAGGAGATGGGCGAGTTCGTGAAGTCCGCGTCGAGCACCGTGGAAGCTCCCGTCGCCCGTCGGCTGAAGGAGGTCTTCGGCCCCGGTTCGGCGGCGCCTGGTGGCGCCCCGTCCGCGCCGAGCGCACCGGCCGCGGCGACCGCGAGCGATTCCCGGGTGTCGGCGAAGCCGGCTCCGCCGATGAAGAAGGCGGTTCCGTCGAAGCCGAAGGCCCCGGTCACCCCGGCGGCCACCCCGATGGGGAAGAGCGCACATGACATCGAGGTCGCGGCGGCGGAAGCGCGCGCCACGGCTCTCAAGGCCGAGCAGGAGGCCGCCGTGAAGGCGGCTCAGCAGGCGGCCCAGCAGCGGGACACCACCCGCCGCCCGTCCGGTGGCGACGGTCCCAAGCCCACGTTCATGCCGCCCAAGCCGGGTACGCCGGCGGCCCGTCCGGCGACGCCGGGTGGCCGTCCCGAGCGTGGCCCGGGACAGGGCGAGCGTCCGTCCGGCGACCGCGCTCCGCGTACGCCGGGAGCACCGGGCGCGCCGGGGACCCCGCGTCCGCCGGCCCGCAGTGGCGGCAACAACCCGTACGGCATCACGCCCGGCGGCGGTGGGGCTCGTCCCACGCCCGGTAACGCGATGCCGCGTCCGAACCCGGCCTCGAAGCCGCCTCGGCCCAGCCCGGCTTCCATGCCGCCGCGGCCGAGTCCCGGCCAGATGCCGTCGCAGCGGCCGACCCGGCCCGGTGGCGGCGCGGGTCGTCCCG